>JANNRO010000296.1:0-5235 GCA_031401505.1 Planctomycetia bacterium | reverse complement strand
GTTCCTCCGCGTTTGATGCCCGCTACGATAATGCATTGAGTTCGGTATTTCAGTTCAAACAAAAAAATGGTAACCCCAATAAATTCCAGGGTAAGTCCGTCGACGGCCGGGTCGCCGTCGGATGGCTGATCGTCGAAGATCTGTTCACGGTCCTGATCCTCGTCCTGCTGCCCGCGCTGGCGGGGCCCCTGGGTGGCCGTGCCGATGTCGGCGGTCCGGGGCTGATCGCCTCGATCGGTCTCTCGCTCGGCAAGATGGCGTTGCTCGGGATCATCGTGCTGTCGGTCGGGTCGAAGGTGGTCCCGTGGCTCCTCGTTCGCGTGGCCCGCGCCGAGTCGAGGGAACTGTTCACGCTCGCGGTTCTTTCGATCGCGCTCGGGATCGCGTACGGGTCGGCGGCGCTGTTCGGCGTCTCGATGGCGCTCGGAGCCTTCCTCGCCGGGACGGTCGTGGCCCAATCGGACTTGAGTCACCGCGCGGCGGCCGATGCACTCCCGCTGCGCGACGCGTTCGCCGTGCTCTTCTTCGTCTCGGTCGGCATGCTCTTCAATCCGGCGTTCCTGCTCGAGCGGCCCGCGATCGTCCTCGCCACGCTCGCGATCGTCCTGATCGCGAAGCCGTTGACGGCCCTGGTGATCGTGCTCGCGTTTCGACGTCCCGTGCGGACGGCACTGACGGCGGCGGTCGGACTCGGACAGATCGGCGAGTTCTCGTTCATTCTGGCGGGGCTGGGTACATCCCTCGATCTCCTTCCCGTCGAAGGGTCGAGCGTGATCCTTGCATGCGCATTGATCTCGATCGCGGTGAATCCGTTCCTCTTTCGGTCGATCGACGCAATCGAGCGGCGGCTACGGGGCGTCGCCTGGATCCAACGCAGGTTGGTGGCGGCGGCCATCGATGCGGCCACCGCGTCGACCGCCACTCCGACTCGCGCCCGAATCGGTCACGTGATCCTTTGCGGGCACGGGCGCGTCGGGAGCGTGCTGGCGTCGGTGCTCGAGGCGCGCGGCATCGAGTACGTGGTCGTCGAACAGAGCCGACGTGGCGTCGAGGCCTTGCGGGCCCGCGGAGTGACGGCGATCAACGGGGATGCGGGGAGCCCGGACTTGCTGGATCACGTCGGCGTGCGCGACGCGCGCATGGTCGTCGTGGCGCTACCCGATCCCGTGGCGACCCGCCTCGTGGTGGCGCACGCGCTGCGCGTCAACCCCACCATCCAGATCGTCGCGAGGGTCGACAGCGAGTCGGAGCGGGGCGAACTTCTCGAACTTGGGCGCATCGAACCGGTCGTCGGAACGCTCGAGGCCGGGTTCGCGATGGCGCGACACGTACTCGAGGGATTCGGCGTCGGGGCGATCGAGAGCGAGGCGGCCGTCATCGAATTGCGCGGCGCTCATGGGTACGGTCCTCCTCCCGCGCGCGCGCGGTTCGTCGAGATCGCCGTCCCGCTCGCGGGCGGGGCGGCGGGTCGGCGGATCGCCGATCTCGGCCTGCCGCCGGGGGCCCTCATCGCGCTCGTGCGCAGAGGTTCCGAGTATGTCGTACCGAGCGGTGTCACCGAACTGGCGGGCGGCGACGCCCTCCTCGCGCTCGCTGGCGGATCCGAACTCGACCAGGTGCGTCAACTCGTGACGGGGGCACCGACGAACGCCGGGTTGCCGACCTGACGGCCCGAACTGAGTCCGCTCTCGAAGTCGCAGGACGCTCCACCGGGACGGGATGTCATCTCTCGCGCTCGGTTCCGCCGACGCCCGCCCCGTCATTTCGATGCGGCACGCCAACGGGAGCGCCGCGAACAGAACGGCGAGCGGGCCCCGTCGACGCGTGCTCAAGTCGCACCCCCGAACTCGGGGTCCTCCCGTGGAGTCGGTGAATTTCAGGCTGACACGACGGGCGCAGCGTCGGACTTGCCGTCCGGTTCCATCGAGCCGGAGGGCGTTCTTGCATCGTCTCGCTCGCGAAAGACGAGGTGAATTCGACCAAGTCACTTTCGCGTCACTCGCTCGTTCGCTGCCCGGAAACGGACGATGAAGAAGGAGTGTTCGAGCGGCCCGTTCGACCGCTACGTTCGCGCCACCTCACCGGAGGGTTGTGCATGCGCATCCGTCGTGGATTGGCCGTGTGCGGTTTCCTCACTGGCGCGCTCGGCTCGCAAGCGGCCGGAGCGGGCGAGACGCTGACGCGTCTGCCCCTCGGTGAGGCCGGCGTCCCGGTGCACCAGGAGGACTGGTACGCCGTGTCGATGCTGTCGGTTCGGATTGCGTGGATGCGCTACGCGGTCGAGCGGGTCGCATCGGCCGATGCTCCGGGCGCGGCCGTGGTGCGCGTGACGCAGGAAAGCCACATGGACGCGACGTACAACGGCGTGACGAAGACCTCGGTGGAGGTGAAGGTCCTGGAATTCGAGGCGTGCCCGCCCTACGCGTTGATCGCAGGCCGAGTCTCCGAGGAACGAGGCGACGGCCTCCAGTCGCTGGTCCTGACGGCGACGGAGTCGGGAATGAAGGCGGTGCGGACGGACTCCGCCGGGACTCGGGGGGCGGACTTGGGTGCCCTCGACTTCACGCTCGAAGACGTTCTGACGCTTCGCGCCTGGTGCGGTGCGGGGAGGGTGACCGGCGATGTCCTCACCTGCCGAACCCTCGACACCTTGAACCTCGTCGTAGCACCGAGGCGCGTCACGGTCTTGGACGTGGGACCGCTCGACCCCGCGACCGACGTGGCTCGTTGGGTCGATGTGCGCACCGAGGATGCCTCGGACGGAAGCACGAGCACGATTCGGCACGACGTTGCGAGCGGTCGAGGCTGCTTCATCGTGCAGGGGGCGCTTTCGGCCCGGCTCACCACGGAGTCGGAAGCCAGGAAGGCGACGCCTCGCGGCGACCTGCTCGACGTGCTGGCGGTCGCGAGGGTGGACACTCCGCTCGGGAAGCCGTCCGAGCTCGCCGGCCTCGTTCTCGAGGCGCAGGGGCCGGGCGCCGAGCGCATTCCGAACGGACCCGGTCAGGCGATCGTTCTGGAATCTTCGACCGGATCGGTGGTCATCACGTTGGGCCGGGGATCCGAGACGGTGCGGCCGGCGACGGCCGCAGAAATCGCCGAGGCACTCGTCCCGACCGCGCGCTATGGCGCGGCGCTACCGGAGGTCGGTCGCCTCGTCACCCAAGCGCTGGCTGACGCGAAGACTCCGAGCGAGAAGGTCCGAAGCCTCGTCGAGTTCGTCGCGAAGTTCGTCGAGTACGACATTCAACTTGGCGACAGGCCCATCGACGAGATCCTGCGCACGAAGCGAGGTGACTGCAGCGAAAAGGCGATCCTGTTCGTGGCGCTGGCGCGTGCCGCCGGCATACCGGCACGCGAAGTCGAGGGCGTCGCCTACCTGGGCGACGAGGCGCTCGCTTTCGCGGGGCACGGGTGGAACGAAGTCGTGCTCGACGGGCGATGGGTGCCCGTGGACGCGACCACCGGACAGGTGCCGGCCGACATCGCTCGAATCGCGCTGGCGCGCGGCGTCCCCGCCAGCGGCTGCATTCCCCGGCTCGACGTGGCGTCGTTTCGCGTTCGTGAACGGCGCGTGGCGAAGTAGGGACCCGAGCCACCATCGGCCCGACGCCCGAGCCCAGGGGCGCAAGATATGCTTGTCCTCGTGGACCGGCCCAAGCCATTCTCGCTGATTCGAGACTTCCACCTCGCCGACTGGTTTACCCTGGCGAACGCGGCGTGTGGGGTGGGGGCGTTGTTCTCCGTCATGACCTATCTTCAGACGGGTCGGGCTCCGCACGTCTACTTCGCTTGTGCGCTGGTCGCCGCTGCGCTCGTATTCGACGTGGCGGATGGCCGGATCGCGCGGTGGCGGCAGCGCAACTCCGCGATGGGGCGCGAATTGGATTCGCTGGCCGACGTCATTTCGTTCGGCGTCGCGCCGGCCGCCATCGCCTACGGTTGCGGCATGCAGGGCCTGTTTGACCGCGTCGTGCTCGTGTCGTTCGTGGCCTGCGGCGTGTCGCGCTTGGCTCGCTACAACGTCACGGCCGAAGCGCTCTCCGACGGCGAAGGAAAGGTGAGGTACTTCGAGGGCACCCCGATTCCCAGTTCGATCGTCCTGGTGTTGGTGCTGGCCGTCGCCACGTGGCAAGGAGCCGTCGGAGATCGATTGTGGTTCGGCGTCGTCGAAGTGGCGGGCTTCAGGCTGCACCCGCTCGTGTCGCTGTTCGCGCTCTCCGGTTCCTTGATGGTGAGCCGGATTCGCATCCCGAAGTTGTAGGGGTGAGATCGGCACGCACGCTGCGGCGACGGACCCGTCCACGGCGTCCGTCGCCGAGGGTGTGCCTGGGTCACGACGGCGCCGAGGCTGCCTGCCGTGTCGCGGGCCAGCGGCTGACCGACTCACCGAACATCTGGCGTCACGCCTCGCCCGACATTCGGTCGTCGGGCGCCGGGGGCAGGAAGGCGGACTCCTCGCCGGGCGTCGCAACCTCAAGAGGAACCAGTGCCAGCAGGGCGTTCCGAATCCGATGGCGCGCAACGCCTCCCACGGGAACACGAATCCGGCGGGCGTTTCCGTCCCACCACGGGGGGGCGCCGGCCCTCCAGTTCGAACTGCCGACCCGAACGCGACTCGTGTCCAATTGCCATGTTCGTGGAGGCGCGACGCGAAGGCCTTGCCTGGAGACTCGGCATGCGACGAATCCTCGCTCTGGTCGTCTTGCTCGCGCTCGGACACGTCGCGATCGGGGGGCCGCCCGAGCCGGCCCGGCCGGCCGGGGCATCGACTCCCGCCGCCGCGCCGCTCACGATCGAGGAGGCCACCGTCGCCGTTCTCGCGGCGATCGAAGCCAAGGACGCCGTCGCGCTCAAGGCACTGAGCGCAAAGGATTACCCCGACCCGTGGCTGGTCGCCGACCAACTCTTGGCGCGCAACGAGCCCGCCGCCGCGGATCGATTCGCGATCGCGGCGCCCCGCAAGGCCATCGAGCGCCTCCCCGCGTATCTCGTGGCTCGTCGGGGCAAGCCCACGGACGAGGCGGTGCGCCGATCGTACGCCGAGGCGAACGACGCGATGGTCGCGGGCAACCCGACGGCCGCACTCGAGGCGCTCGGACCTCCCGACTCCACCCCGCCGGTCCATGTGGTGGGGGTGCTTCACGTCATCGGTCGAGGCCTCGCTCTCGCGGCGCTCGGCCGTTTCGAGGAGAGCGTGCCGCACTTTCTCTCGGCGGCCGACGCCGCCGAGCG
>JANNRO010000295.1:0-3837 GCA_031401505.1 Planctomycetia bacterium | reverse complement strand
CGACGAACCCGCCGACCGCGCGAACGTCGACGGTTCGCACGGCGATCGCCCCGGGGGACGGAATGTGGGAGACCAGGTACAGATCCTGGAACGACGCGGCGGGAACGTAACCGTCGGCATGCGCCGGCCTCTCGGCACCGTCGCCGAACAACGTTCCGTTGGAATAGACGAAGCGACCCGGGTTCGCCTCGAGTCCTGCGACGAGCCTCGTCAGGTGATCCGGCTCCCAGAGATCGTCGGCGTCGAGGAATGCGAGGACGGCTCCCCGCGCTTGGGCGATGGCGGCATTGCGGGCCTTGGCCGGACCGCCGTGGGCGATCCCGAAGACTCGGACTCGTGGGTCGGCGTTCGCGGCAGCCCGGGCGGTCGCCAGCGTGGCGTCGGTCGAGCCGTCGTCCGCGACGAGCAGTTCGAACGGGCGGAACGTTTGTGCGAGCACGGAGCGGATCGCGTCGCCGACGAATCGCGCCGCGTCATAGGCGGGCATCACCACGGTGACGGCGGGGGCGTTCACGCCCGGAAGATAGCCGACGGGTCCCGTTCCTCGGCGCGCGCGTCACCTGCGCCGACGTCCGCGCGGTCGGCGGCTTCGTCGAAGACGAGGCGTGCATCGGCAGTGAGGATCGGGCGCTCTACCTCTCGCTCTGCGCGAGCGGCATCCTGCCCGTCTATCTCCCCGAGACAGGCGTGCGCTATCGAGTTCACCCGGGACAGCTGACTCGGCGTCCCGTCAAACAACTGGAGGCGAAGCTCGAGGTGCGGCGCCGATTCCGCGACGCGATCGATCTCCGCACGCGAGCGCGCCTCGTTCCCGCCGCCGCGGCCGACCTGCTGCTCGGCGCGACCGCCTACGACCTCGCGTACGCCTTGGCGCCGATCGATGCAATCGAGGCCGTCGCGTGCTTCGAACGCGCCGTGGCCTTCGACCCGAGCATCCGAACGGACGAACGTGGCGCACGCTTTCGGAGGAAGTGCGCGCGCGTGCGCTGGACGTCGTCGCCGGACCTCGACGCGCTGCCTTCGCTTTCCACACTCGGGACCGTCGTCGCCGCGACGTGGGCGCTGATCGCGCTCGGGGTGTACGTCGCGGTACGCGTGGCCGCGCGTCACGTCGGCGGTTCCTGATGTCGCTCCTCGTCGCGGGGTTCTACCTGCTGCTCGGGTGGGGTCTGTGTCTTCGACTTCGACTTCCCGCTCGGGGCCTCGAGGGATTCGCCTGGGCATATGGCGTCGGGACCGGCTCGGCATCCTTGCTGCTCCTCGGCCTCGTTTCGAGCGGGCTGTGGGGCGCGCTCGTCCAGACACCGTTCTCGGGCGTCCTCCTCGTCGCGGCGATCGCCGCGGCCATCGGCTGGCCGGCGATTCGCGCGCTCTACGCGCGACCCCGGATTGTTCCTCCGGTCCGGCAGCGCGCGATCGTTCCCCTGCTGGCCCTCCTCGTGTTTCCATTCCTCGTCGTGCGTCTGATGCAGGGCGAAACCGGGTGGGACGCGCTGGCCTACCACCTTCCGGTCGCGGAACGCTTCGGCCGCGATGGCGCCGGCGCGATGGTCGGGGTGCTCGACGGCGAGTTTCGTATCGGCTTCGACATCCTCTTCATGCCCGGGCTCACGCTCGATGGCTCGTTGCCCTACGGCGCGGCGTTCGCTCACGTGCTCGCGACATTCGCACTCGGAGCCGGCGTCGCCGCGGAGGCGATGCGCCGCACCTCGCGCCTCGTCGGCATCGCGGTCGCGGGACTCTTCGTGCTCACACCGGGCATCCTCTCGATCGCGACCCACGCGTACGTCGACGTCGGCGTCGGTCTCTACGTGTTCCTCGCGCTCGCCGCGGCGTCCCGTGCGCTGCGCGAGCCGGGCGCCGCCATCGTCGTCGCCGCGGGCCTGTTCGGCGGCTTCGCCGCCAACGCCAAGTTGCCCGCCGGGGTCGCAATCGCGGCGGTCGCCATCGCGTTCCTTGCGGGGCGCGGGGTTCGACGGGGCGCGCGCGACGCGGCGCTCGCGACCGGCGTCGCGCTCCTCGTCGCGGCACCCTGGTTCGTGCGCGCATGGATCAACATGGGAAACCCCTTCTTCCCGGCCCTGCTCGATCGATTCGGATCGGGCTGGGCCGACCGCGAGGTCGTCGAGGCGACCAAGCGCACGGTCCTCGACCAAATGGCTGTCCCCCGCGATCTGCTGCTGCCGCTCCGAGGGGTGCACCAGGCCGTCTTCGAATCCCGCGGTGGATTCGAGGGCCCGGCGTGGATCGTGGCATTCCTCCCCGCCGCACTCCTGCGTCCCGATCGAGACGATCGTCGTGGCGTCGTCGCGGGGGCGGTCGTGCTGTTCCTCGCATGGGGCGCCTTCGTCCCGCTCTTTCGCTTCGGGATCGGTGTCTGGGCGTGGGCTGCCGTCGCGGCCGCCGTCGGCATGGCACGCCTCGCGCGGGACCGCCGCCTTCGACCGGCGGTCGCCGTCGTCCTGCTGGCCTTCGTCGGCATCGGATCGGTGGCGGCGTTCCGGTTCCTCTGGCAGCCGACGAAGAGTCGGTCGACTGCCGAACTGGCCCGCACGCTCGGGCCTGCGGCCACGTACGGCCGGTTCGCCCACGTGCCGCCGCCGACGGGCCTCTCATCCAGCTTCATCGCGCTCGTTCCGGGGCAGACGATCTCGCTGGAACCCCAGCGAAACGGGCGCCTGCGTGCGTCGGACTTCGACGACGCCGATCGGCTCTATGCCGCGTGCCGCCGAGCGGGCCTGCGCTCGTTGTTGCTCGACGTCACGACCGTCGAGGGTCGCAAGGCGCTCGCGCACGCGGCGATCTGGACGAAAGACGGGCGCGCGACCTCGTCGATGCGGGCGGGGTGGAACGGGATCATTTCGTGGACGGCGGTCGTGTTCACCGAGTCCGGCGCCCCTCGGTAGCCTCTGCGCGTGCTCTCCCTCGTCATCACCACGTTTCGCGAGACGGACGTGCTCGCCGGGAGCCTACCGCGCATCGCCGCGGCGCTGCGCGCGCTTTCGCGCCCGTGCGAACTGGTCTTCGTGGACGATGGCAGCGGTGACGGCACGGCGGAATGGGTCGAGGCGCAGTTTCCGGCACTGGTCGATCTCTCGCCCCGCGTGCTCCGGCACCCGACCAATCGCGGTCGCGGCGCCGCCCTTCGCACGGGCTTCGAAGCCGCTCGCGGAACCTACTGCGGCTACCTGGACCTCGACCTCGAGGTGGACGTCGCCTACCTCGCGCCGACGCTCGAACGGCTCGACGAAGGCGCCGACGTCGTGATCGGCGTCAGGACCTATGTGAAGGATCGTCCGGGTTTCGATCTGCGCACGTTTCTCTCCGTCGGCTATCGCCACCTCTCACGCACCGTGTTGCGCCATCGCTTGAGCGACACCGAGACCGGGTTCAAGTTCTTTCGTCGTGCGGCCCTGCTGCCGCTCCTTCCCCACATCAAGGAGGGCGGTTGGTTCTTCGACACCGAGGTGATGATGGTGTCGTGGCTGGCCGGGCGCCGCATCGCCGAGCTCCCGGTCGATTTTCATCGTCGCAACGACAAGCAATCGACCGTCAAGGTCGCGCGCGACGTGCGCCGGTATCTCGGCGCGCTGGCGCGATTCGTCGGCCGCCGACGCCGGCTCTTGAGGAACCTGGCGGCGCTTCGATGACGAGCCTCGTCTACCGCAACCCGCGCATCTACCGGGGCATCCTCCGTCTTCTCTACGGTGACGATCTCGCGCGGCGCGAGCGCGTCGTGCGTCGCATGATCCCCCGTGGTTCGATCGTGGTGGACGTCGCGTGCGGCGACGCGGGCATTGCCCGCCGCCTGACGGACGTCCGCTATGTCGGCGTCGA
>JANNRO010000294.1:0-2381 GCA_031401505.1 Planctomycetia bacterium | reverse complement strand
GTGACGACGACGTCGAACTTCTCGAGGCGCTTGGTCGCCGAGCCCTTTGCACGCACGGCGTTCGCCGTACAACCCGCCCCGGCGAAGGCCGCAACGAGTTCCTCGGCATCGGCCTTCGGCAATCCGCGTGCAACCTGCTGTGGCAGCGACTCGACGAGTTTCTTCGACTCGGCCAGCCCGAGGTCGGTCGCATGGCGCACCACCCGGATCGCCTGGAGTTTGCTCGGCCCGTACGCGGTGAGGACGACGTCGAACGCGGGGTCGATCGGGGGGGCCGCCGCGAGCGCGAGATCGAGTCGTGCCGCGAGACGTGCGACGTCGCCGAACGAGACCCGGTTCATCCCGCGGGCCGTGTCTTCACGCAGCACGGCCGCGTAGCTGCATTCGAAACAAAGGAGCACGACGACGCGACGAAGCCCCTTCGTCAGCACGACGGCGTGCCGGGGGTTCCAGCATTGCGCCGGATCGCCGACGGCCGCGAGCCCGCGTGCAATTGCTGCCGCTACGGCGTTCCGTGCGCTCGCACGAGTCAACGCCACGGTCGCCTTGACGCCGCGACCCGACGCCAACGAGGCGTGCGAAATCGGGAGCGGTGCGCCGTCCCCGACGTAGCTCGCGTCCGCGAACGCTCGGTAGACGTTCTCGTCGATTTCGTAGAGTTCGACCGTGTCCGGCTCGTTCCACGGCGCGAGCGACGGGTCGACCGCCGCGACCTGGGCGGCCGGCTCCTTCTCGAGATCCTCGGCCAGTGGGATCTTTGCCGCGCGGAGCAGGTCGTCCAGGCGCACCTTCAACGCCGCGGTGCCGCCGAGAGAGACGAGGTTCGCCTGCGTCGTCGATGATTCGAGCATCAGCGCGTATCGACACTGGAAGCAGAGATGGATCGCGACGGTGGCACTCCCCTTCGTCGCGACGATCGCGTGCCGCGGCTCGTAGCAGCCGGTCGGCGGGGAGGCGGACGCGAGTCCCGTCGCCAATTCGTCGATGACGGCGGTGCGCACGGCGGAATCGGTGACCGGCGCGCGGCCGTGGACGCCATCGGCCTCGGCGAGGGCCACCAGCCAGCGAGCGAGCGGGTCGGTCACGGCGGGGCCGTATCCGCGGGCAAAGGACCGGTGGACGCCCGGATTGAGGGAAACCACGTCGAACGCGTCGGCGGCGCGGAGGAACTCGGCGATGGAGGCGAACGCCGCGGCGTCGCCCGCCCGTGCGCAAGGGTTGCCAAGCAGCGCGAGCATCGACAGGGCGACGGCGAACGGGCGAATCGGCACGGCGGACTCCGGTCAGTATGGACAGGAAGAGACTACCGGTGAGGAACGACCGCGAAGTCGCGCCGGATTGTTCGTGACCGACGTGCCGCTCGCGCGTGGGTAGAGGGGGCCTTCGTCGCCACCGAGGAAGCGCTACCATGTCCACCATGCCGAAAGCCGTCGCCGCACCCCGACTCCTGAAGGCCGAGGCCCTGCTTCGGCCGGAGTACGACGGCCCACATGAACTGTGGGACGGAGTCTTGATGGTCCACGACGCCTGCGCCGGCGACTCGGACGCCGTCGCGATCGCGATCTCATCGCTGCTGTACGGACATGTGCGCCGTCGCAACCTCGGGATCGTCACCGGATCGAGCGCGGGCTACGTCCTGGCTCGCAATCCGGATCGGGTGTTGATCCCCGACGCAGCGTTCATCTCGCAGCCCCGACGATCGATCTTCGTTCCCGGCCGGCTCGTGGAGGGGCCTCCGGACCTGGCCGTCGAAGTTCGATCCCCCTCTGATTCCTGGATTTCGGTCGTCCGAAAGATCGGAGTCTGGTTGGCGCACGGCACTCGAATCGTCTGGGCGATCGACCCGGCGAAGCGCCTCATCGTGGTTTCGCACGGGATCGACCGTCCCCCCGCGACCTTGACGGCGAAGGACACGCTCGACGGCTCGCCGGTCCTTCCGAAGTTCCGCGTGAAGGTCGCGCGCCTCTTCAGCGGGCTCTGATCGCGACGGCGAAGAGCGTCCCGAAGGGCAGGGCCGTCCCGCGGGAAGCCAGCGATCCCAGGACTCGCTCGACGGCCACCCCGACGGGACCGAGCCCCTTGCGAGCCAGCGAACCGTACGAAACCGACGTGCCGACGAGCCCCATCGACTCGACGTCGAACCCCGTCGCGCGCAGGAGCGAGCGGAGCGTGCGCCGCGTGAAGTAGTGGAGGTGCTCTTTCGGCGTCACCATCGCCCAGCGAGCGCCGCTCGCGCGCGCCCACCAACCGCCGAAGTCGGGCACAGCGATGAACAACCGACCCTGAGGCCGGAGCCAGTCGCTGACTCGCAGCAACACGTCGGCGGGATCGACCAGATGCTCCAGCACGTCGAAGATCGTGGCGACGTCAAACGTCGCCTG
>JANNRO010000293.1:0-3154 GCA_031401505.1 Planctomycetia bacterium | reverse complement strand
CCGACGCGCGCGAAGGTCAGCCGCTCCTGGCGCTTCAGGTAGGCGATTTCTTCGGTCAGCCCGAGCGAGAGGCGGTGCTTGCCGCCGTTTACGAACCCTGCGTCGAAGAGGCTCGCGACGTCGGCGACGGCGACCGGTCCGTAGGCCGTGCGCCCCGCGGGCGTTTCGACCTCGATCATCGGTTCGAGCCAGAGCAGCCCGCGCGACCCGTTGCGCACGATCGAGACCGGGGCGTTTCGCGTACGGGACTCGCGTCCGACGGCCGCCGCAACTTCCTCGGCGCCGACCGAGAGGGCCGCCGCATCGCGCGGGACGTAGACCTTCGTCGTCGGCCCGCTCATGCGGTCACCGCCGCGCCGGATCGGACGTCCGGCCGGACATCCGGAAGCAGCGCCTCGATTCGCGAGAGGGACACGCGTCCGTGCAATCGTCCGTCGATCATCGCCGAGGGCGCGAGCGCGCAGTTGCCGAGGCAGTAGACGGCTTCGAACGTCACCGCGCCGTCGGCCCGCGTCTCACCGAGTCCCGCGCCGAAACGGCGATGTGTTTCGTCGATCAACCGGTTGCATCCCATGGCCTGGCAGGCCTCGGCGCGGCAGAGTTTCACGATGTGCCGGCCCGGCGGGGCCGTCCGGAAGCCGTGATAGAAGGTCAGGACGCCGTAGACGTCGGCCCGCGACTGATTGAGTACCTCGGCGATGCGGGGGATCGCCGCGGGCGGCACGTAGCCGATCGCGTCCTGAATCGCGTGGAAGACCGGCATAAGCCCCCCCGGTCGGCTCGCGTGGTCGCGCAGCGCCGCCTCGACGACGGCATGGACGTCGGGGGCATACGGAAGTTGGCCGTTCGCGGTCATGTCGCTCCTCCGAACCGCCTCATAGACTAGCGTGGGAGTTGGCGGAGGGTGTCCCCCGGGCGGCTTCGGGGTGGCATCATGCCGACGTGACCGATCGCACTTCCGAGCCCGTCGACCCCCGCGTCGTGCGCCTGCCCGTCGAGCGGCGGCGCGAGGGGGGGGGGCCGGACGCGGTGCGTCGGGACGACGTCGCGATCGAGGCGCCACTCGAGGTTCGGTTCTCGGGGAAGCCCGCGACGGTGCTCATGCGGACCCCGGGCGACGATGAGGATCTCGTTCACGGGTTCCTGCTCTCCGAGGGGTTGATCGAGGGAGCCGACGATGTCGTTCGGATCTCGCGACCCACGGAGCTGCCGGCAGGTGAAGTCGGAAACGTCGTCGACGTCGAGCTCTTCCCGTCGCCGTCGAGGAAGGAACTCGACCGGCCGCTCTACAGTTCGTCGAGCTGCGGGGTGTGCGGCAAGCGGTCGATCGCGTCGCTCGAGATCGGGGTCGCGCCGATCGAATCGGCGCTGCGCGTATCGCGGCGGGTGCTCGCCTCGCTGCCCGACCGGCTGCGGACGTCGCAGTCGACGTTCGAGCGCACGGGCGGTGTCCACGCGTGCGGTCTCTTCACGGCCGAGGGCGCGCTCGTCGTGTTGCGCGAAGACGTGGGCCGCCACCACGCGGTCGACAAGGTCGTCGGGTGGGCGCTCATCGAGGGCCGCCTGCCGCTCACCGATCACGTGCTGATGGTGTCGGGGCGCATCAGCTTCGAACTGGCGCAGAAGGCCGTCGTCGCGGGGGCGCCGATCCTGGTGGCGGTGGGGGCGCCGTCGTCGCTGGCGATCGAAATCGCCCATCGATACGGCCTGACGCTGGTCGGCTTCCTGCGCGCGACGTCGATGAACGTCTACACGCACGCGGAGCGGGTCGTCGAATAGGCTCTTGGTGTTCCTTCGTCGTACCGGAGCCCCTTCGACGTGAGCACAACCGCGCTGCGCATTCGTGACCTCGTGAAGCGGTTTCGAGATCCGGAGGGGGGCGAGCACGTCGTCGTCGACCTGCCGTCGCTCGAACTTGGCGAGGGCGAGGCGATGGCCGTGTCGGGCGAGAGCGGCACGGGGAAGACGACGCTGCTGCACGTGATTTCGGGAATTCTCCCGGCGGACGCCGGAACGGTCGAGATCGCGGGCGAGGCGATGACCGGGCTCTCGGAGGCCGCTCGCGATCGCCTGCGCGCCCGGCGCATCGGGTACGTATTCCAGACGTTCAATCTGATGCCGACGATGACCGCGCTCGAGAACGTGGAACTCGGCATGACGTTTCGCCCGCGGGCGGGCATCTCGGCGGCGGTGGCCGCGAAGGCGGCGCTCGAACGGGTGGGGCTCGCCAATCGGGCGAGGCACCGGCCGCACCAATTGTCGGTCGGTCAGCAGCAGCGCGTCGCGATCGCGCGCGCGCTAGCCGGGCGCCCGACGCTCGTGCTGGCCGACGAGCCGACGTCGAATCTCGACGCCGTCAACGGGAAGGCGTGTCTCGCCCTCTTGCGCGAGTTCGCCGCCGAGTCGAAGGCCGCGCTCCTGGTCGTGAGTCACGACGAGGCCGTGCTCGCGGAGTTCCCGAAGTCGCTTCGATTGACGGTGCCCGCGGCGGGAGCGCGTTCATGAACGTCGCCGGCATCGCGATTCGCAGCGTGCGGCAACGGCGACTCTCGACGTGCCTGACGGCGCTCGGCGTCGCGCTCGGCGCCGCGTTGGTCGTCTTCGTGTTCCACGTGCGCGATTCCACGAAGCGTTCGTTCGACGCGGCGGGGCGGGGCTACGACGTCGTCATCGGGGGCATCCGCACCTCGTCGATCACGTCCGTGCTCTCGACCGTATTCCTCGTGGACTCGCCGACGGACCGGATTCCGATCGACGCCTTCATGGATGTGAAGCGCGACCCGCGCGTGCGGTACGCCATTCCGTACGCCGTCGGCGACGTGTTCCGCGGCCACCGAGTCGTCGGGACGACGTCCGACTTCTTCGACGCCATCGAAGACTCCGAGGGTCGGGCGCTCAAGTCGCGAGTGCGCTCGGGTGGGCGTGTCTTCGCGGGCGGCGACGAGTTCGAGGCGGTCTTCGGGGCGACGGCGGCGGCCAGAACGGGCCTCGATCTCGGCTCGACATTCACCGTGAGCCATGGCCTTGAAGACGGCGGGCATGTCCACGACGAACTCTGGACCGTCGTCGGCGTGCTCGAGCCGACGGGCACGCCCAACGATCGTGCGGTGTTCATCACGCTCGGGTCCTTCTTCCACGTCAAGGGACACGAGGG
>JANNRO010000292.1:0-6714 GCA_031401505.1 Planctomycetia bacterium | reverse complement strand
TGGGCGTCGCCGAGAGCGTCAGGACGTCGACGTCGCCGCGCAGCGCCTTCAATCGCTCCTTGTGCTTGACCCCGAAGCGCTGCTCCTCGTCGACGACGACGAGGCCCAGGTTCGCGAACGCGACGTCCTTCGAGAGAAGGCGGTGCGTGCCGACGACGATGTCCACCGTGCCGTCGCCCAATCCCGCGACGATCTCGCGCGTCTCGGAGGGCGTGCGGAAGCGCGACAGCGCCCGCACGACCAGCGGGTACGACGCGAGGCGCGACTGGAAGGTGCGCAGATGCTGCTCGGCCAGCACGGTCGTCGGAACCAGCACCGCCACCTGCTTCCCCGACGTCGCCACGAGGAACGCCGCGCGCAACGCGATCTCGGTCTTGCCGTAGCCGACGTCGCCGCAGAGGAGCCGATCCATCGGACGCGGGCCCGCGAGGTCGGCCTTGACCGCGATCGTGGCCGCGACCTGATCGGCGGTGTCCTTCCAGGGGAACGAGCGCTCGAATTCGTCCTGCCAATGAGGATGCGGCGCGAAGCCGGGACCCAGACGCCGCGCGCGCAGCGCCTGGACCGACAGCAGTTCCTGCGCCAGTTCCTCGACGGCGCCCTCGACCTTCGCCTTGCGCGCCGCCCACTCCGTGCCCCCCACCGTCGAGAGGTGGGGCTTTCGTCCGGTGCCGATGTAGCGCTGTACGAGATCGATGCGCGCCACGGGGACGAACAGCACGGTGCCCTCGGCGAACTCGATCTTCAACGATTGCGCGTCGCTTACGTCTCCGGAGGGGGCTTTCCCGGGGGCGCCTCTCGGGGCGGCGGCTTTCGCGGTCGAGATGCCCCGGAAGATGCCGATGCCGTGATGGAGGTGGACGACGGGCTCGCCGACCTCGAGTTCGAGGAAATCCTGGATCGGTCGGCTGGCCGTCGTGCCCGACGCCTGCGGGCGGCGTTCGCGCAGCGCGAGGTCGCCGAGATCGTCGTACGCGAGGTACGCGGTCCTCGTGGGGCCGAAGAGGAACGAACGAGACAACGACCCTTCGACGAACTCGAGTTTCATCGACGGCAGCAGTTCCCGCAACCGCTCTTCCTCGCCCTTCGCCCGACGACGCACGACGATGCGCTCGGCGCGCGAGGCGAGGCGAAGGAGCACGTCGGCCACGAGTTTCTGCGGGTCGACGCGCGCTCCCCCCTTCGTCCGACCGGCGGCGCGTTCGGCGCGCGCCGAGATGCCGCGCACCTCGTCGAGCGTGCCGACGTCGAGATCGAGATCTCCCTCGGCGCCCAGGCGCAGCGACGACAAATCGAGCCGGCGCGACGCGGACAGCGCGGCATCGAGGCGTCGCACACGCACGCGCGACGCGGCCGACGCTTCGGCCTTGAGGATCGCCACGCGCGCCGAGAGCGTCGCGGGCTCGACCAGCACGACCAACGCGTCGGAGGGCAGGTGCTCGAGCAGCAGACAGGGTCCTCCGCTCGGCACGGGATCGCGCACGCGCTCGGGCGCGAGACAAAGCAGTCGGAGCGAAGCGAGCGCACCCGCCGATCGCTGGGTCGCGGGCTCGAGCACGCGGATCGAGTCGATCGTGTCGCCGAAGAAGTCGAGGCGCACGGCGCGCGCCGCACCGAAGGGAAAGACGTCGACCACACCTCCGCGCCCCGCGAACTCGCCGGGAGACTCGACCGATGGCACGCGGACGAAGCCGGACAGCGCCAGGTGCTCGAGCAGCGCCGTCGGCGGATGCGTGGCGCCGATCGCGAGCGTCAGCGAGGCGGCGTCGAGCACCGACGCCGATGGCACGTCCTGCGCGAGCGCCGGGAGCGAGGCCACGACGACGGACATGGGCCCCGACGTCCCTTCGTCGCGACGGCGACGCAACGACTCGAGCACGTTGATTCGGGCGCCGAGCACGTCGGCGTCGGGAGGGCCTTCCCCCGACTCGTGCGGCCACGCGGGGAACGGAATCGGCGCCTCGTCGGCGAACGCGCGCACGTCGAGGAGCAGTGCGTCGGCGATCCGGGCGTCGGGCGCCACGACGAGAACGCTCGGGACGCCGCGCGCGACGGCCGCCGCCACCAGACCCGTCGCCGCGCCGTGGACGCCGCCGACGCGGACAGACCTCTTGCGTCCGAGGAGGCCCGAGAGCGGGGCCGCCGCGGTTCCGAGGAGCACGGACGACGCGATGTCGTCGAGGTTCACGAGGGGAGCGTGTCCCTGCGCGCGCCGTCGCGCGCGGGGATCGCGAAAGGGGCGATCGGACTACAATCCGTCGCCGAATCCGCCCTTGGCGGCTGGTTTCGGCACGACGGGGGCTCGCTTCGAGGCGCTGACCGACCCGACATCGGTCACCGCACGTTCGACGGTCGGCGAGCGCGGAGTCGGAGTGGGCTCGACGCCCTTTCCGAACTCGGACGGCGAAGCGGTGGCCGGGGCAACTGCCTTCGCCCGTCGCGAGGGTTCACGCGCGCTCGGCTTCGCGGGTTTGTCCTCGGCCGCGGGCGCGCGCGTGCGTGCCTTCACGACCCGACGCGGCGCTTGCGGTTCGGGAACGGACGAGGTGGGCGCGTCGTCGGGCTTGGCGGACGACGTTGACGACGGCGCCGCGACCGGCTCCGCAAAGACCGCCGCGAGCAGCGCATCGGCCGGAGGCTCGTCGGGCGTTCGACTTGCCGCAGGGGTCGAACGAGCACGACGTGACGGAGTCGGCGTGCGAGCCGGCGGCCGATCGGCCGGGTCGAGAGCGGACTCCCCCGACGTGGGCGTCCCGGGTCCGGACGGTCCGAGGATGCCGTCGTCGAGCGACGGGGATCGGCCGCGACCGCGACCACCGCGGCGTCGACGGCGACCCCGAGGTTCCGCGTCGGACGCAGGAGCGTCGTCGGCCGGAGCGGCCGTGGCATCGGTGACAGGCGCCGACGCGAGTTCGCTCGGCGGCGCAGCGTCGCGAGCGGGTGCTGTCGTAGGTCCGTCGTTCCAGCCATCGTCGGCTTCGGGGCCGATCGCGTACGGCGTCGACGTGGGCGCACCGCGAGCCGCGCCGGGCTTTGCGGATTCCGCCGACTTGGCGGCCTCGGCCCACCGCTTCCATTCGTCGTCGTCCTGCGGTGCCCGAGCCGGTTCTCCGGCGGGTTCGCGGGTCGGGTCGCCGGCGGGTTCGCGCACCGGGACTCGGTCGCGCGGATCGGGACGCACGTCGCCGCGAACCTCGCCGCGCCCGTCGCTGCGCCGCCGTCGCCCCCGGCCGCTGCGCTGGAGCGCTTCGAGCGCGTGGCGGGCGGCCTCCTGCTCGGCGTCCTTCTTGTTGATGCCGCTCGCGCGACCGTACTCGGTGCCGCGGATCACGGCCGCGACCGTGAAATTGCGGCGATGGTCGGGGCCCTCGGCCTCGATCGTGCGATAGACGGGCGTGACGCCCATCCGTTCCTGTGCCTCGTGCTGGAGCAGGCTCTTGTAGTTCTTCGCCACGCGGTCGTTCAGCACGTCCTCGAGCTCGGGACCGAGATGACGCAGGATGAACTCGCGTGCGGGGAAGAAGCCGGCGTCCACGTAGATCGCGCCGATGATGCTCTCGACGAGGTTTGCGGTCAGCGACACGGGAAGTTCTTCGCGCCGACCGACGCCTTTGGCGACCTCGATGAAGCGCACGAGCCCCATCCGCGTCGACGCGCGATAGAGCGCCCCGCGCGACACGACCGCCGACTTGATGCGGGTCAATTCGCCCTCGGCCTGATCCGGGAGCCGCTTGTAGAGCTCGTCGGTGATCGCGAGTCCGAGCACCGAGTCGCCCAGGAACTCGAGTCGCTCGTTGCACTCCCGGTCGGGGGTGCGAACGGACGAGTGCGTCAGCGCGATCTCGAGTTGATGCTCGTCGGTGAAGTGGTAACCGATGACACGCTGGCATTCCGCCAGCCGCTTGGAAATCAAAGGGGAGTCCAAATTCTTCTTCGGAGCCGGCGCGGGGACAGGCCGTTCGAGGCGAGGAGCCCCCCTCTTCGCGGGGGTCGGACTCCGGGCAATGGACGAATCGTGCTTCCGCGGGCTCCTACGCCTCCCGTGCGGAATGACGACCGCTCGGGCAGCGGAGAACGGAGGTTTCGCCCCCCGATCGGGCGCCATGCACGCGCCTCAGGGGTGGGAGACCGTCGTCATCCGACCGGACGGACAGCCTATCACCCCCGGACCCGGGCGCTGCACGGAGAGAAATCGTCGACGGATCAGACGTGCCGGACGACGTCCCCGAGCGCGAAGCGGACCTTTTTCGCCGTGGCGCTGCGGTCGTCGGCCGCGCGATAGCCCGCGGGGCAGGCGCAGTACGTCGCGTACCCCTGTTGCGCGAGCCCGAGGATGCGGTCGTACGCGGCCGGATCGAGACCCTCCATCGGGCAGGTGTCGATCCCGAGCATCGCGGCGGCCGTCATGAACTGACCGAGCGCGATGTAGAGCTGCTTGGCCGACCACCCGTCGACGTCGAAGCCCGGCTTCTCGAGGAACGCGACGAGCACCTTTCGAAAGCCGTCCAGACTCGAAGGCGGCACCCCCCGAACGTCGGCGATCCGCGCGAGGTAGCGGTCGACGTCGGCGACCGCGAGGCCCTTCTTGATGGCGAAGACCACCAAATGCGACGCGTCGACGACCTGACGCTGCCCCCACGAGACGCTCACCAACTGCGCGCGCACCGCCGGGTCGTCAACCACGACGAACATCCAGGGCTGGATGCCCCACGACGAGGGCGAGAGCACGAGCGCTTCTTCGAGCGCCCGCCAGTCCGCCGCGGAGATCCTGCGGGACGGATCGAATTTCTTGACCGCGTACCGCCAGTTCAATTGCCGCAGCAGGACTTCGCTCTTCACGGGCTCGCTATTCGACATGGGATCTCCGGGAACGAAAAACGAGCCCGTCCTCGCGCAAGGTTTTCCCGGAAGTGTCTGACACTTCCGAGAAAACCTTGTAGTCCGTCGTAGTCCGTCGGGCGAACTTCGCGTGTCTTCCTATCTTCCTAATGCCTGAAGTGGCGGTGGCCCGCGAGGACCATGCTGACGCCGCGGGCGTTGCAGAAGGCGACGGCGGCGTCGTCGTTCTTGCTGCCACCGGGTTGGATCACCGCGCGGACGCCGGCGTCGAGCGCGATCTCGAGCGCGTCGTTGAAGGGGAAGAACGCATCGCTCGCGAGCACCGCGCCCTCGAGGGTGCCGCCCGTCTCGTCGACCCATCGCCTGGCGCGCGCGACGGCCAGCTCGGTCGCCTCGACGCGGCTCATCTGCCCGGCGCCGACGCCGACCGCCTGCGTCGCCTTCGCGAGCACGATCGCGTTGCTGCGCACGTGCTGGACGACGCGGTACGCGAAGAGGAGCGATGCCATCTCGGCCTCGGTGGGCGCCCGCTTCGTCGCGACTTCGACGCCCCTCGGCTCGAGCAGCACGGTGTCGCGCTGCTGGACGAGGAGCCCGCCGTCCACCGCGCGCACGTCGAGCCCGAAGGCCGAACCACCCGCCGTCTCGACGTCGAGCACCCGGCAATTCTTGCCCCACTTGGGTCCCGCCTGGAGCAACGCGACTGCATCGGGATCGACGCCCGGGGCGATCACGACCTCCAGGAACAGGTCGCCCGACGCGAGCCTCGTCGCGATCGCGCGATCGAACCGGCGGTTGAACGCGGCGATGCCCCCGAACGCGCTGCGCGGGTCGGCCGCGAGCGCCAGCTCGAACGCCGCGACCGGGCCCCGCGCGGTCGCGGCGCCGCAGGGATTGGTGTGCTTGACGATCACGGCGGCGGGCACGTCGAACGAGCGCGCGAGCCCCCACGCCGCGTCGGCGTCGAGGTAGTTGTTGAACGAAAGTTCCTTCCCGCCGCGCACGCCCGCGCGCGCGAGCGCGCCCTGCGGCGCGCGAGGGTCGGCGTAGAGCGCCGCCGCCTGATGCGGGTTCTCGCCATACCGCAGCCCGAGCGTCTTCCACGCGGAGCCGAACGCCGCCGGCAGCGACTCGCCCGCGCGCTCCGAGAGGAATTGGTGGATCGCGGCGTCGTACGCCGACGTCCGCGCGAACGCGAGGCGCGCGAGTTGCGATTTGACGCCGTCGGAGAGCGCGCCGCCGTTGGACGCGAGGTCGTCGAGCACGAGCGGGTATTGGGACGGATCGGTGACGACGCCGACGCTGCGATGGTTCTTGGCGGCGCTGCGGATCATCGACGGCCCGCCGATGTCGATCTGCTCGACCGCGGCCTCGAGCGAGACGTCGGCCTTGCGCACGGTCGCCTCGAAGGGGTAGAGGTTCACCACGACGAGGTCGATCGCGACGATTCCGTGCTCGGCCATCGCGGCGGTGTGGCGGGCGTCGTCGCGCAGACCGAGCAGTCCACCGTGGATGCGGGGGTGCAACGTCTTGACCCGACCGTCGAGCATCTCGGGGAACCCCGTCTCGTCGGACACGTCCTTGACGGGCAGACCCGCCGCACGCAGCGCCTTCGCCGTGCCGCCCGTCGAGAGCAGTTCGACTCGTCGCGCGACGAGCGCGGTCGCGAAATCGACGAGCCCCGTCTTGTCGTGGACGGAGATCAACGCGCGGCGGACCTGAATGGGCGGCATGGGGCGGGGATGGTACCCACGGGCGCACCGGTCGGGGAGGAGTCGGGCGCCGGGGCCCCGGAAGTATAGCGGCCCCGGGCCCGCGGCCCCCCCCCGGCAGACCGGGTAAGGGCCGAAATTACCCCCCACCCCCCCCCCACAA
>JANNRO010000291.1:0-1519 GCA_031401505.1 Planctomycetia bacterium | reverse complement strand
TCGACGACTCGGGCCGTGACTGCCGCTCCGGGGCGAAGCTCGAACACGAAGTGCCGTAGGGTCCCGAACTTGCGCGCAACCGGGGCGTAGCCAGGAGCCGAGCAACGGAGATCGCCATCGGGCTGACTTGGTAGCCCCTCGATGTGGAACGTGCCGAGTTCATCGGTCGCGATCCCGCCGAGGAGTTCGGAACCGAACGTGATGCGGGCGTTCGCGATCGGCGCGCGCGTCGCGGCATCGACGACGATTCCGTCGACCGTGGTGCCGACGTCAAAGGGGATTCGGAGCACTTCCCGCCCGGCCGCGGGCAGCGTCACTTCGATGCCCTCGGGCCATCCGGTCGGATGCACGTGGAGCTTGACCCCGGGTGGCAAGTCGTCCCAATGAAGGCGGCCGCCGGCATCACTCACGCCCTCGCGTACGACGCGTGGCTCGGCGTCGGCGGGCCACGTCATCACGACCAGCCGAACGCCGGCAACGGTCGTGGACCCATTCACGCACTCGACGTCGAGTCCGACGGCGCGATCCATCCGGACGCGCGTGCGCGCCCCCGCCGCGCGCCCCACGTACTCGGCCGTCGCGAACCCCGCCGCCTTCACCCGAAGATTGACGACGTCGCCGCGGCGCAAGCGCAACGCAAACGTACCGTCGGTCTGCGATCGCGTCGTCGCTCGAAGCTGCGGAAGGAACGCGGCGCCCTGCGCATCGAGCCCGCCGCGAGCCCACGGGTACGACAGTGCCTCGATCGCCACGTCGGGAATCGGCGTCCCTTCCGGATCGACGACGACGCCCGCGAGGTCGGTCTCGCGATCGGCCGCGTCGAGCGCCGCGCCGTGCGCCGGAATCCCGGACGCACCCTGCCTCCGATCGCCCGCCGCCGAGGCCCGAAGCGTGCCGTCGGCGAGCGACGGCATCGGGTCGGCTGAGGGTTCGTCATGCGTCTCGTGAGATGGGCCCAGGTCGAGCGCCGTCCAACCGAACCAACCGATCAGCAGTGCCGCGACCGCGCCAATGCCGACTTTCGTCGCCGTCCCGGCCATGAGCATGCCTCCGCCCGTCACGACCGTCGTCGAGGCTCCCGATCGCGCGGCGTCACGTGGTGGACCGCTCGCCTCGCCCGGAGTCGTTCCGGCGATCAGGAGCACCCACGCCGAGCGACCACCGAGCTTGTGGTCGAGGCGATCCCGCAGCCGGTCGTAGGCGCGCGTCAGCCGCGTGTGCACGGTAGCGACCGCAACCCCCTGTCGCGCGGCGACTCCGGCCGCGGAGAGCCCCTCGAACCAGCGCAGGAGCACGGTGCCACGGTACGGCTCGTCGAGGTCGAGCACGGCGCGAACGACGACCTGTTGCGCCTCGGCGACGGCGGCGAGTTCGTCGGTCGCTCGGGACGCCGGCCGATCCGGCGACGCCGATTCATGCCATTCTCGACGGACGTCGGCCCGTCGCAGGTTGTGCGCCGCGTTGCGGGCCACGGTGCCGAGCCATCCGCGAATCGACCGTTGGTCGCGGGGCGGCCGCA
>JANNRO010000290.1:0-3815 GCA_031401505.1 Planctomycetia bacterium | reverse complement strand
GGGTCGCCGGTCTTGTAGACGCGGTGCCCGAAGCCCATGATCTTGTCCTTGCGCGCGAGCGCGCCCTCGAGCCACTTCTCGACGTCGGCCTCGGGGCCGATCTTCGTCAGCATCTCCATCACCTGCTCGTTGGCACCGCCGTGGAGCGGGCCCTTCAATGCACCGATGGCCGAGACGACCGAACTGTAGATGTCGGACAGCGTGGACGCCGTCTGGCGTGCGCAGAACGTGCTCGCGTTCAACTCGTGCTCGGCATGAAGCACCAGCGCGACGTCGATCGACTTCTCCTGCGTCGCGGTCGGCTCCTTGCCGAAGAGGCACCAGAGGAAGTTCCACGCGATCGACTTGCCGGCCTTGGCGGGCACGGGCTCGAGGCCCTTCCGGATGCGGTCGAACGCGCCGATCAGCGGCCCGGTCTTCGCGAGCAGGCGGACGGCCTTCTTGTAGTTGGCCTCGGGCGCCATGTTCTCGGCCTCGGCGTCGAAATGGCCGAGAAGCGACGTCGCAGTGCGCAACCCCGCCATCGGGGTCACGCCCTTGGGCAGGAGCCTCATTCCCTGGATGACGCCCGCGGGCACCGCCCACTCGGCGTCGAGTTCCTTCTTGAACGACGCCAGCTCCGCCGCCTTGGGCAGGTCCTTGTGATAGAGGAGGTACGCGCACTCCTCGAACGACACGTTTGCCGCGAGGTCGTCGATCGTGTACCCGCGATAGCGGAGCACGCCGTCGATGATGCTGCAGACGTCCGAGTCGAGGGCGACGACTCCTTCGAGACCTTCGTTTGCCATGACGCACGCTCCGGGGCCGGGGGAGCGGCGGATTGTAGGGCTCCCTCCGACAGGTCCGAAGCGAACCGAGGGGCGAAGGTGGGCGATCCTCGGACTTTGGACCCGTCGGCCGTTCGAAGGGGCAGATCCCCGGACGGGTCGCGACGACCGCGACGTCCTACTTCCCGCTCCCGCTGCTTCCCGTCCCCCATGCCGCCTGGGGGTCGCCGAGGTCCCGCTTCTCGTCGGCGCTTGCAGGTCGCCCGAACGACGACGTCGGCCACGCGCTCGTGCGCTTCGCGTCGAACCGGCGCGGCCGTGCGAAGAGATCGAACATCTCCTTCTCGGCGTCGATCGGGAACGAGTGCCCCCCGATCGGCAATTCGAGATACGTGACGTCGGCGCCGAAATCGAGCAGCGCGTCGGCATCGGCGCGCGCGAACGACGGCCCCGCGACGGAGTCGTCGGTCGATGCGTAGAGGAAGACGCGCAGCTTTCCATCTCGAAGGGCTTTGTATGCCGTTCCGAACGCCGTCGGGGCGGTCGGCGCCACGCCCGCGAGCAGCGACGTGTGCTTCGACGCGAACGCCCAGACGCCGGCGGCCCCGGCTCCGTGTCCGGTCAGGAACACTCGGTCGAGGTCGATGTGGACGGTCGCCGAAACCTCCTCGAGAACGTCGAGCAGCCACGCGTCGTTGGCTGGGTCGGACCACGGCGCGACCACGGCGGTCGGACACACGACGATCCAGCCGAAGCGCTCGGCCTCGCCCGCGTAGAGTCCGTCGGCGTCGCGACCGCGGCCGACGACCGACTTCCCGTCCTTTCCCCCCGCCCCTCCGTCATGGAGTGCGATCAGGAGCGGCGCCGGCGTGAACGGATCGTAGGTCTCCGGAATCCGCAACGAGTACGAGGCGCCCGGGTGCTTTTCGGCGCGCAGGCGCGCCGTGACGTTGGGCGCGAGCCCCTTGGCGATCCGCGCGCTTTTCCACGCGCGTTCGAAGTACTCCGACCGGGGAAGCATGCCGAAGCGCGCGGCGATCCGCGCGGCCTCCTTCGCACGCATCGCGCCGTCGGCGATCCCGAGATAGCCCGCGAGTGCGGCCGACAGTTCCCTGTCGAGCGCCGGATTGCCCTTCTTGGCGACTTGGAACTTCTCGAGCCCGCCGTAGAGCGATGCGCCGTCGGGCACCGCGGGATCGAGCGCCAGCGCCTCTTCGAGCAGGCGTTCCCCCTCGAACCGCACTTTCTGCGCCATCGCGAACTTGGCGAGCCCGACGCGCCCGACGGCGTCATTGGGCGCCAGATCGCGATGGCGACGACGCACGATGTCTTCGGGGTCGGTCTCCTCGTCGATGCGCTTGACGTCGGCGATCGGGAAACGCACGACGCCGTACGTCATCGCGCCGGTCGTACTCCGATACTTGTTGACCGCGATCTCGGTCTCGCTGCGCGTCACGGTGCCCCGCGCCATGACACCCTTCTTGGAGTACACGCGATCCGCGCGCGCGGACGCGAGCCCCGTCGCGAGCCCGATCGCCAGCGCGATGCCGACGAAGACGAGCCGGACGGGCGAACGGCGGGCGGGACTCACGCCCGACAGTATGTCCGAAAGCCGGGCGACGCGTGCACGGTCAGGGCGCGGGCGTGTCCGATCGAGCCGGGGCGCCCGCTTCGATCGGAACTTCGCCGTTCGGTCCCGACTTCGACCAGTCGATGATCGGCATGTTCCGGCTCTTGCGCAGGAACCAGAAGCAGGCGAGGCCGAGCAGAATCATGCCCGCGCACAGGAGTTGTCCCTGCGTCAACCCGCCCCAGAGGTAGCCGATCTGCGGGTCGGGTTCGCGGGTGTATTCGGCCAGGAAGCGGAAGACGCCGTACCCCACGATGAAGGCCGCGCCGACCCGCCCGCCTCCCCATCCACGCTTCAACATGAGGAATCCCACGAGGAGGAACACGATCAATCCCTCGCCGAGCGCCTCGTAGAGCTGGCTCGGGTGACGCGCCACCGTGTCCCACGTGAACGCGTCCTCGTGGCCGATCACGTACTTCGGGAACTTCATGGCCCACGGGCCGTCCCACGGGCGACCCGGGAGTTCGGCATTGATGAAGTTGGCCAGCCGCACGGCCACGATGCCGGGTCCCGACGCCAGCGCGATGCCGTCGAACAGGTCGCGGTAGCGGACCTTCTTGCGGATCGCGTAGATCCAGTACGCCAGCGCGACGCCCGCGAGCCCGCCGTGGAACGACATCCCGCCCTCGCGCACCTTCCACCACGCTTCAAGCGACTTGTCTTCGGCGTAGACCGCCATGTAGCCGATGCGGCCGCCCAAGAACACGCCGAGGATGCCCCAGAACAACACGTCGCCGACGCGATCGGGATGGACCGGCCAGCGGCCCCTCTTCGCCAGCGCTCTCAGGATCAGGTAGGCGAACCCGAACGCCATGATGTACGTGACGCCGTACCAGCGGATCGGCCCGATCAGGACGGGATCGATGCGCGGATAGGTCCACTCGGCGAGGAAAGCCCGGAGCATCGGCGGATTGTGCCCGACGGCGGCTTCCCCGTCGCCCCCTTCGGCGGCCCACGCCCCATCCTGGCGCCCCATCATGGCGATCGTGGCGCCGCGGCGACGCGCTAGACGGAGGGCGCCAGTCGCGCAAATTTGCGCGGCCCGACACGCAGGACCTCGCCGCCCGTGGGCGAGACCCGTTCGCCGATGTCGGTGACGATCCGATCGTCGATCGCGATCGCGCCCTGCGCGACGAGGCGACGCGCCTCCGACTTGCTCGGCGCGAAGCCCGCGAGCATGACGAGATCGAGGACGCCGATCCCGCCGGCGGGCACGCCGACCGTCGGAAGGTCGGTCGGGGTCTGTTTCGCGCTGAAGACGCGGAGGAACTCCGCCCGCTCGCGCGCCCCGGCGTCGCGCCCGTGATAGCGCGCGACGACCTCCTCGCCGAGCCGCAGCTTCGCGTCCCGCGGATTCAACCCCGGCGCCAGCATCGCTTCGATCTCGGCCTCCGGGATGTCGGTCACCAGCCGGAGGA
>JANNRO010000289.1:0-6490 GCA_031401505.1 Planctomycetia bacterium | reverse complement strand
CGCCGTCGAGGCGACCGGCTGGATCGAGCCCGACCCATTTCCCGTGCTGGTCCGACCGCTGGTCGACGGCACGGTGGATCGCATCGAGGTCGTCGAGGGACAGACGGTGAAGGCGGGCGAGACGATTCTCGCGCGCCTGCGCAGTTCCATGATCGAGGGAGAAGCCGAAAAGATGCGGACGATGGTCGCCCACAAGGTCGCCCATCTTCCCGAGGTGAAGGCGGAGCTCGACGAGGCGAAGGCGCTCCTCGAACAGAAACTCGAATTTCGGCGGGACGTCGCCCGCCTCGAGGGGGAGCGCTCGACCGCGGCGGCCGAGGTCGCGGTCGCCGCGGCCGATGCGAAGGCCGCCACCGCCCGCATCGAATCCGAGCGGCTGGAACTGGATGCTCAGGAGCGATTGAAGGCCGGCGGCAGCGGCTCCGACGTGCTTCTTGCCCGCGCGGCGGCGGCGCTCGCCGTCGCCCGCGCGGAACTCGACTCGAAGACGGCGGCCGGTGCCAAGGCCGCCGCGATCGAGGCGGCGACCGAGGCCCAGTTGGCGCTCGCCAAGGAAGCGTTGGCTCACCCGGTGGCGCTCGAGGCGGCGGTGACCAAGGGCGCTGCCCACGTCGCGGCCGCACAAGCGGAGGTCGCCGCGGCGAGGACCGAACTCGAGGTGGCCGAGCGCGAGGTGTCGTGGCTCGTCGTCAAGGCACCGGTCGATGGCGTCGTGCTCCGAAGGAACGCCGGTCCCGGGTCGGCCGTCGGGCCCTCGCGCATGGCGAGAGGCGGCGAGGGGATGTCGGCCGACGCCGGCGAGGGGACGATCCTCTCGCTCTACGACCCGAAGCTCTTGCAGGCGCGCATCGACGTGCCGCTCGGGAGCGTCGGTGGGCTGGGTGCGGGACGCCGCGTGACGTTGACCGCCGAGGCGCTGCCCGGACGCACGTTCCATGGGTCGGTCACGCGCGTGCTGTCCGAGGCGGATGCGCTCAAGAACACGTTGCAGGTGAAGGTCCGCATCGAGGACCCCGATCCGCTGCTCAAGCCCGAAATGCTCGTTCGCGCGCAGTTCCTCGCGGTCGAGCGGGCCCCCGAGTCGCTCGCCGATTCGGGGGGCAATTCGGGAAAGGGGCCCGCGTCCGACACGGCGCGCATCCTCGTGCCCGCCAAGGCCGTTCGCGACGGTGCCGTGTTCGTCGTCGACCCGACCGGCGGCGGTCGGGCGCGGCGCGTCCCGGTCGTCGTTGGCCCCGCCGATGGGGACGCCGTCGAGGTGACCGGCGCCCTCGGCCCGACGCAGCGGGTGATCCTCGACGCGGTGACCGATGGCGAACGCGTGGAGGTGTCGTCGTGAGCCACCTCCAGCTGCGGGCGGTCACGAAGTCGTTTCCCTCGAAGGGCGAGACCGTCACCCCGCTCGAATCCCTCGACCTCGACATCGAGAAGGGGGAGTTCGTCGCGTTGATGGGGCCGTCGGGCAGCGGGAAGACGACGCTGCTCCATTTGATCGCGGGCATCGACCGCCCGACGTCGGGCACGATCCACGTCGGGGGCGAGGAAATCTCGGCGATGTCGCCGAGACGGCTCGCGAAGTGGCGCACGCGCCATCTGGGCTTCGTGTTCCAGCAGTACAACCTCGTGCCCGTGCTGACCGCGTGGGAGAACGTCGAACTGCCGCTGCTGTTGCTGCCGCTCACGCGGAAGGAGCGCGAGGCGAAAGTCGCGACCGCGCTCGAAGTGGTCGGTCTCTCCGACCGTGCGCACCATCTGCCGCGGGCGTTGTCGGGCGGGCAACAGCAGCGCACGGCGATCGCGCGCGCGCTCGTCGCGGGCCCCGAACTCGTCCTTGCCGACGAACCGACGGGCAATCTCGACGAGAAGGCGGCGGCGTCGGTCCTCGAACTCCTGACGACGCTCCATCGTCGGTTCGGCCAGACGTACGTGCTCGTGACGCACGATCCCCGGGCCGCGGCGGTTGCGCAGCGCGTGATCCACCTCGACAAGGGGCGGGTCTGGTCGGACGAGAACCGCAACGCGGGCTCGGGCCACGCGCCCGCGGCGCACTCCGCGGGAGGCGCCTCATGAGTTTCACGAAACTCCTGCCGTACGTCTCGCGGACGGTGCGGCGCGCGCGGCTCCGATCGACGCTGACCGTGCTGGGCGCGGCGCTGGCGCTCGGATTGTTCGCCTTCGTGCGCACGCTCGAGGCGGGCGTCACGCGGCTGTCCGCGACGTCGTCGCGCCCCGTGCTCGTGGTCTTCCAGCGAAGCCGGTTCTGCGCGCTGACCTCGGAACTCCCGATGCGTTACAAGGCCGACCTCCTGGCGATGGATGGCGTCGAGGCCGTGCTGCCGACGCTCGTCTACGTGAACGCGTGTCGCAGCAATCTCGACCTCGTTACGTTGCACGGCGTCGATCCGCAGGCGCTCGCCGACGTCGAGCGACTCTCCGTGCTCGCCGGGAACCTCGACCTGTGGAACGGGGCCGGCAACGGCGCGCTCGTCGGCCGGCGGCTGGCCGAGCGGCGCAAGATCTCGGCGGGCGACGCGGTGCGGTTCGAAATCACGCCGGGCGTCTTCGTCGACCTGACCGTCTCGGGCATCGTCGAGGGCGACGGCCCCGGGCTCGACAACATCGCCTTCGTCCACGAGGGCCAACTCCAGAAGGCGCGCAACCTCGTCGGCAAGACGACGGAGTTCCTCGTGCGGGTGCGACAGGGCGTCGATGCCGGGGCGCTGGCCCGGCAGATCGACGAACGCTTTCGCACCGACGAGACGCCGACCGACACGAAGACGCAGCAGGCGTTCGTCGAGGCGGCCGTGGGCGAAGTCGCGGGACTCGTCGATTTCGCCCGCCTGCTCGGCTGGATCGCCGTCGGCGTCGTGGTGCTGATCCTCGGAAACACGGTGTTCATCAGCGCCCAGACGCGATCGCAGGAACTCGGGACGCTCGAGACCATCGGCGTGCCCAAGTCGTCGCTCGCGCTTGCATTGGTTGCCGAAGGCATGCTCCTCGCGCTCGCGGGAGGAATGCTCGGCACCGGCACCGTCGTTGCCTTCTTCGCGATCCACCCGATGACGCTCGGCGTCGAGGGGTTCGGCATCGACTTCGTCGCGGGCGTCCCCGTGCTGATCTCGGGTCTGCTCGCGAGCCTCGTCGTCGGCGTCCTCGCCTCCGCGGGGCCCGCCATCGACCTTCTCGTGCGGCCGCTCGCGCTCGCCGTGAAGCCGGCCGCCTGATGCTGCCCCTTCGCTACGCGCTGCGCAATCTTGCGCGTCGGCCGCTCCGCACGGCGCTGACGCTCGTGGGCCTGGGCGCCATCTCGTTCCTCGTCGTGCTGACGACGGGCTTTGCCGTGGGGCTCGACGCGAGCGTCAAGAACAGCGCGCGCGACGACGTTGCGATCGTCGTCGGCGTTTCGGGAGAGACGGATCTCGTCCGCTCGTTTCTCTCGATGGGAGCCGCGCGGCAGGTCGCCGATGGTGTCGGCGGCGTCCTCGAAATCGACGGCGTTCGAGCGGCGAGCATCGAACTCCACACGATGTCGCGCGTCGGCGACCACGTCGGTCTGCTCCGCGGCGTCACGGATGCGGCCTATCTGGTTCGTCCCGCGGTCGTCGCGATCGACGGACACGAGCCCCGGGCGCCGTACGAATTGTTCGTGGGTCGGCTCGCGTGGGCCCGCATGGGCCTGCCGGAGGCCGATTTCGCAACCGGCCGGACGATCCGGCTCGAGGGCCGTGACTGGCACGTCTCGGGGCAGTTCGCGGCGCCGGGTACGGTGCTCGAAGCCGAGATGTGGGGACGGCTCGAAGACGTGATGTCGGCCACCGGGCGCGTGGACGTCTCGTGCGTGGCGCTGCGTCTTCGCGACGCCGCGGCCTTCGGCCGCGTGCGGCTGTTCACGATGGAGAACACGAAACTCGAGATCTCCTCGCTGCGCGAGTCGGAACTCTACGAAGCGTTTCGCCGGACGCTGGCCCCGGTGGCGATCCTGGCACGCGTGATGTCGCTGCTCGTCTTGTTGGGCGGCGTCTTCGGATGCGCCAACACGATGTTTGCGGCTGTCCTCGCGCGGACACGCGAGATGGGAGCGCTACGGGCCGTGGGCTACGGACCCCTCGCAGTCGGCGTGTCGCTTCTCGAAGAGTCGCTGCTGCTGGGCGCGCTGGGCGGGTTGGCCGGGTTCGTCGCCGCGTCGCTCGTGTCCGAGGTCGCGATCCGGTTCCCGGCGGGGGCGTTCGTGCTCGCGCTGGACTCGTCGGCGAAGCTCCTGGGCCTGCTCTCCGCGCTCGGGGCCGGGCTGCTTGGCGGCCTCTTCCCGGCGTGGCGCGCCGCCCGCCAGTCCCTCGTCGACGCGCTGGGCGGCAAGATGTGATCGCGTTCTTCCATTCCAGTCGCCTTCGGAGGCACCTGCTGATGCGCTTCACCGTAGTTTCGTCGGTTCTCTCGCTCGCGCTCCTTTCGGCCTGTGGAAACGACGCGGCACCCATCGCGGCACCCGCCACGGCCGGGGCGCCCGCGGCCGCGGCCCCCGGGGGCTCGCGCTTCGAACTCGCAACAGAGCCCGTCGGCGCGATCGACGTACTCGCCGCCAAGGCCAAGGGCGAGGCCAAGGATGTCGTCGTCGTCGGGCGGCTGAAAGACACCGTGCCGGGATTCGCGGCGTTCACGTTGACCGACGTCTCGCTCAAGTTCTGCGGCGAGGAGGGCGGCGACGAAGGGTGCCCGACGCCCTGGGACTACTGCTGCATCGGGAAGGACAAGGTTGCCGCCGCAACGATCGCGGTGGCGGCGCGCGTGAAGGGGGAAGTGATCGAGGCGAAGGTGACCGAACTGCGCAACATGGATCTGGTCGTCGTGCGTGGGCAACTCGTCAAGTCGAAGGACGGCACGATGCGTCTCGACGCCGACGGTTGGTTTCGCAAGGCGCGTCCCGTCGTGCCAGCGACGATCGTCTTCCCGCCATAGCGCCGCGCGCACTTCATCGCCCCATCGTGCGGGATACGACGTCGCCGAGGAGCGACTCGACCGGTGCGAAGTCGTCGGTCAGCGCGCGCGCGCCGACCCGACGGCCGAGCTGTTCCCACTCGGAGGCGGGGTAGCGGACGATCGGCACGGGACCTGCGGTCGTCGCCCGCGTGAGTCCCGAGAGCGATGGGACGGCGTCGGACGCCACGAAGACGAAGTTCTGGAGTTCCGCGTCGTCGCGCGTGGCACCGACCACCTCGACGTGCGCAAAGACCGACCGGAGCGTTTCGTGGAACGCCGCGATGAACCGTCCCGGCACGAACGCGTCGATCGTGTTCACGATCAGCGTTCCGCCCGGGCGGAGTCTCGACTTGGCCTCGCCGGCGAACTCGGTGGTCGTCAGCGTCCAGGGAATCGAGACGTCGCCGAACGCGTCGACGAAGATCACGTCGAACGTGGGCGCAATGCCGCCACCCGACGCCAACTCGGCCCTCGCGTCGCCCTCGACGACACGGAGTCGCGGGTCGCCATGGAGGCCCAGATGCCTTCGGGCGGCCTCGTTGACCGCGGGGTCGAGTTCGATCACTTCGCACCGTCCGCGTGGGTGCGTGGCGAGGAACGCACGTGGCACGGCGTAGACGCCGCCCCCGAGCACGAGCAGCATCGGCGCGTCGAGGCGCTCGACGGTGCGCTCGACGGTGCGATCGATGATCGCGGTTGCGAGCCCGGCGAAGATCGAGCGCGGCGGCAGCGCGGCGTGCGGCGCGACGACGCCGTGGACGCGCGCGTCGATCGAGAGGCGTGACACACGCTGAGCCGGCTCGCCCTCGACCTCCACGACGGCGACGCGCGCGTAGGGGCTGTCTTCGTCGAACACGACGCGCACCGCGGACGGGTCGACGTTCGGCGGGGGCCTCGATCGCAGCGCCGACGGGAGCGCCAACCCGACGGCGAAGACGACGATCGCCGGCGCGGCGCCGATCGCGAATCGGCGAAGGGGCCCGCGTCCGATGATTGCGCTCGCTCCCACCGCGACGATGGCGCTGAGTGCGAGGACGGCCTCCGACCGGAGCGCGGGGAGAAGAACCGGCGCCGTCGCGAGCGTGCCGACCAGCGCGCCGAGGGTCGAGAACATCGAGACGCGAGCCAGGCGTCGGCCATCGTCGGAGCCGGATCCGACCACGGCACGGCCGATGCGGGGGCCGAGCGAGCCCAGGACGGCGAACGCCGGGCCGTAGACGAGGGCCACCGCGAGGAAGACCCGGATCGTGGCGGGGAGTCCGTCCCCATCGAGCGTCCGGTCAAGGACGGCACGGTCGAGCAGTCCGAGCAACGTCAGCAGTCCTACGCCGCCCGCCAACCGCCGTGCACGCGTGGAGCGGGGGACGCCGTCGCGGGCACGCGCCGCGCCGATCGCGATGCCGAGGAGAGCGACGGCGAGGACCGCGGTCCATGCTTCGAGACTCGATCCCACGCGGGCCGCGACCCGCCGGACGGCGACCACCTCGATCGACAGGATCGCGAAGCCGAGCAA
>JANNRO010000288.1:0-2766 GCA_031401505.1 Planctomycetia bacterium | reverse complement strand
AGCGATTGAGCCCCGAGGCGAGGAGCGAGGAGGAGGCGCGCTCCCGGTCTTGAAAAGAGCTACGGGCACGATGGAGTACGTCGACGACGAGCGACAACGCATCGGGGCACAAGCGCCGGCCGACGCCCCGCATGACTCCTTCACACGCTCTCAGCCTCGCGCGCCGGGAGCGGCACGCTGGAGAGGGGCCGGGAAGCGCACGACGTGAATGCGACCGCGGCGCGCGTCGACGAGCAGCACTCCGTCGGCGCCGAAGACGTGGGCGTACTCGAGGAGTTGGCGGCGCGTCCCCCGGTGATGGACCGTCGCGGAAAGGAACCCGCCCTTCGCCTCGGCGACCCAGATGCGACCTCTTCTCTCGACCAACGCATCGACCCTCACGACGAACGGTTCGTCTTGCCCGTCCACCTCGACGACCCCCTCGCGCACGACTTCCGTTTCGAGGACGTTCCAACCGTGATGCCGGAGCAGCGCGATCGCGCGGCGCCCGCCCTTTTCACCGAGCCGTCGCGAGCGGGCCGGGTGCCTCGCGAGGATCCAGCGGGACAGTCGGATTCCCGCCCGGACGCCGAGCGCGAGCACGAGCAGGACGGGAAGAGTCCACGCCCAAGCCGGGACTCGGTCGAGCACGGAGGAGAGTCCGTCCGCCGTCGCCATGCCCTCTCCATCGGATCGCGCCGACCCGTGAAACAAGCGCCGCCCGCACGAGCATGCTCGTACGGGCGGCCAGAGCCGGTCGGGCGATCGGCGGGGCGGACGTCGTCTACTTCGTCGCCTTGCGGATCTTCTGGGTCATCATCGGCTTGCCGTCCATCGTCCCTTCCCAGTCGAAGCCGCCTTCGACCTTCTTCTCGACGATTTTCATCGTCCCCATGCCGGGGATGGTGCCGGTCATCTCGAGCGACGTGTCGGTGATCGGTCCGGTCAACTTCATCGGCTCGGGTCCCATGTTGTCGAACCACCAGCACGAGACGGTCTTGCCGTCGTCGGACACCTTGTAGACGCCGAGCCCGCCGAACGGCGAGCCGCCCATGCCGGACGCGTTGTAGTCGTCGACGATCGCGGTGCCGGCGATGCCGAGCACGGCCTTCGATGTCGCGGTCCCTTCTTCGACCTTGCCATCCGGTCCGGTCGCCGAGAACGTGATCGACCACTCGCCGATCATGGCGTTCAAGAGCGGGTGATCGAGCTTCTTCTGCACGGGAGGGCACTCGGGGGCCGCGGCAGGAGCGGCGGCCGGGGGCGGGTCGCCCGCGCGGACGGAGACGGCGAGGATCGACCCCACCGCCGTGGCTGCGATCAACATGCCGAGCACGGGAGAAAAACGTCGAGTCATGGGAACTCCGATGGAAATGGGATTTGGGTTGGGAGACGGAACGCAGCGGATTCCGTTCACGTTTACCCCAGTGCGTCGAGTCGGCACGTTCCGCGCCACCCGTTCGATGCCCCCCCGGTGGCCCAGTCACGAGTCTCGCCAGTTCCCCTGCGGCGACAGCACCACTGGTGGCCTTCGACTCGAAGTGAAGTCGCGTGTGCGCGGATGGCAGCGGCGCGCTCGGCTCCGGCAAGGGGTACCGAGTACTCGCTCCGGGTGAAGCACCGAATCTCCGCTGGCGCGATCGTCGAACACGAGGGACGCATCCTGCTCGTTCGCTATCGGGCGCTGGGCGGCGTCGATTTCTGGGTAGGCCCCGGTGGCGGAGCGGAGGGGACGGAAGATCTCCCTTCGACCGCTCGGCGGGAAGCGAAGGAGGAGACGGGTCTCGACGTTCACATCGATCGCATGCTCTACGCCGAGGAGTTCCACGACACCACGACGCGATTCTGCAAGATCTGGTTCGCCGCGAGCGTCATGGGAAACGCGGTTCCGCGCCCGACGCCCGAGGCAGCGGCCGAGGGCATCGTCGAAGTCGCGTGGCTGTCGCGGGCCGAGATCGGCGCGCGGATCGTTTTCCCTGCCGTCCTTGGCGGACAGTACTGGGACGATCGCGCCGCCGGCTTCTCATCGGTCCGCCATCTGCCCATGCATCCGATGACGCTCTGACCGGGCGCTGGATGCCGGGGCCTGGTGACGGCGCGCCCCTCGCGCGCTCCGAGGCGCTCACACCGGCATCCCGCCACGATCCCGCGTCGCCCGACGCGGACGGGCTCAGGGCTGGTAGGTCACGACCAACGTGGGGCGGTCGCTCGGCACGGTTGCGGTCTCGGCGCTCCAGAATACGGCTTGGTCGGAGTCGCCATCGCCGTCTTCCTCGATCGGGTACCGCAGGCGGTACTGCGACCGGCCGCGAAGGGCCGTAACGTCGTCCTGAACCAGTGGCGTCAAGACCAGGGACTTCGGGCCGAGCGCGGCGTCGCGGGAGAGCGTGCCGAACCCCTGCCCGGTGGGGAACGTGCGTGCGTAGGCACCGGCCTCCAAGACCCCGCCGTAGACCACAGGGTCCACGAGGACCGTCCCGAGCGTGGTGTAGGGGTCTGAGTTGATCAGGCGCTGGACCAAGGTCATCGTCGCCGAGAGGACCGTCGCACCAGGCGGGATGGACGTCAGGTCGAAACTCACGAATCCGCGCAGACCACCGGCCGGCCGGCCCCAGTGCGTTGGCGTAGTCGCCGACGGCGATGTTGGAGGCGGAGGTGACGGCACCGCCGGCGAACACGATTCCGTCAAGCCCCGGAGTGCTCGTCAACGTGACCGTGACGGGCCCCTGCGGTGTGCTTCCCCCACCGCCGCCTCCGCAGGCCGAGAGGATCAGGATCGCCGCGAGC
>JANNRO010000287.1:0-10277 GCA_031401505.1 Planctomycetia bacterium | reverse complement strand
CAACCCCACCAACCCCACCCACAAGTACTCGGCGAGGTAGTCGAAGCGGTACACCAACAGCAGCTTCATCCCCACGATCTGCAGCGAGGTCGATTCCGACGAGCGCTCAAGTCGCACGCTCGCGTGGACCCGCTGGCTCTTCGACCACCGCGGCCGGTTGAAGGCGTCGCCTTCGGGCGACGGCTTCGTCGCCACCGACTGACGAGGCCGTCAACGGGAGACGACGACGCGATCGCCGGTTGCGACGTCGACGGCGAAGAGCGCCGCGCCCGCGCCGTCGCCGCAACCGGCGACGAACCCTCTGAACGCGACGACGAGAAACGGACGACCCCGTGCACCCATGGCTGTCTCCGTGCCCCGCCGAGCGGCGGGTCCAAGGGTGGAGGCGCGGGGGTCGCAAGACTTGTCTCGGATGGGGAAGGGGTCCGGGGAGGGGGAACCCTTGACGAGGCAACTGTGCTAGTTTACTATTACAGTCATGCGCCTGCGCGTGGACACCGACCGGCCGCTCTCGCCCTCGCAACAGATCGTCGAGGCGGTGCTCGACGCGATCGCTTCGGGGGAGTTGCGGGCCGGTGCGCGTCTGCCGAGCGTGCGCGAGGCGGCGGCGTCGGCACTCGTCAACCCGAACACGATCGCGCGCGCGTGGCGGGATCTCGAGGCGCTCGGCGTCGTCGACGGTCGCGCAGGTTCGGGCGTGTTCGTGACGGTCGAGGGGCCCGAGATCGCGCGGCGCGAGCGTCGTCGCGCGACGTTGACGGCACTCCGGCAGGCGGCGCTCGAAGCGAGGCGGGCGGGACATGCGGAGGAAGCGGTCCTCGATGAGGTCCGGCGCGCCATCGCGCGCGCGGACGCAGGCGACGAGCGGGTGTCGAAACACGACGCCCCCGAGGGGAAGGGAGGACGGCGATGACTTCGGTGACGACGACGGGCAACGCAATCGAGGTGAAGGGGCTCACGTATTCGTTCGGAAGGAAGCGGGTGCTCGACGGCCTCGACCTCTCCGTGCCGACGGGTTCGACGATGGTGCTGCTCGGCGCCAATGGCGCGGGCAAGACGACGCTTCTACGCCTGCTTTGCGGCCTCTTGAAGCCCGCCTCCGGATCGATTCGGGTACGGGACCTCGATCCGACGAAACAGCGGGATCGGCTGTCCGAGCGTCTGGGCTTCGTGCCCGACGCGCCCGACGCGTGGCCGTGGATGACGGTCGTGGAACTCGGGCGCTTCCTCGCGGCGCATCATCCCCGATGGAACGAGACGCTCGCTCGCGAACTGCGCGTGACGATGGGGGTGCCGCTCGATCGCAAGTTCCGCGACATGAGCCGCGGCGAGGCGACGAAGGCGGTGCTCGCGACGACGCTTGCGCACGAACCCGAGGTGCTGCTGCTCGACGAGCCCTTCGGCGGGCTCGACCCGATGTCGCACGAAGAGGTGCTCGAGTGCGTCGTGCGCTCGCTCGAAGTCGGCGCGCGGACGGTGCTGGTTTCGACGCACGACCTCGACGTCGCGGCTCGGCTCGGCGACCACGTGGCCGTGCTGGTCGGGGGGCGCATCGCGAAGGTGACGCCGATGGACGAGGCGACCGCGGGTGACGTGCCTCGACGTGAAGCGTTGCGCGGGATGTTCACCGACGCCGTACGAGGGGGTCGATCATGAGCCGGTTCTTCGCGTGGACGCGCAAGGAGTTCCGCGAGCAGTGCTGGGCGCTTTTCGGAGTCGCGATCGCGGTCGCGCTGATCACGGCCTTCCCGTTCGTCGTGATGCCGGAAGAGACGACCGTCCAAATACTCGACCACTTCCCCGGCGTCGCGGTCGCGCTCGCGACGCTGGTGCTCGGGCTCGATCTCTTCTCGCGCGAGACCCGGAGGGGGACGCATGCGCTGATCCTGCGCACGCCCGGCGCGTTCCATGCGGCGTTCCCGGCCAAACTCGTCGTGTTCCTCGTCGGGGTCGCACTGGTGCTCGCGCTCGAAGAGACGCTGCGCCGTGGTCTCTCGGCGGGGACCGGTGTGCCCTTCCCGACGGTGACGCGAAGGGGCCCCGACGGCGAGATGTGCACGTACGAGCGCAGCCTGACGCCGCAGTACGTGTTCGGCGTTCGTTTCGCGCTGCTCGGCGCGCTCGGTGCTGCGGCCGTGGGAGTCTGGCACGTCGTGGGGTCGGTCATCTCGCCGCGGGCGGGTGTCGGCTCGCTGTTCGGCGTCCTCGGCCTGGCGGCGCTGGCCGTCCCGCTCGCCTTGCTCTATGCGGAGCATCCGTGGTGGTTTCGCTTGCCCACCGTCGAGGCTTTCGGTTGGATCGCGGGCATCGCGGTGGCGGGCATTGCCATCGCCGTCGTCGCGTGGGCTTCAGGTAGGCGTTTCCTGTACCCGCGTCGGAGCGCCGCCGTGCGGGCCGCCCTCGCGGGCCTCGTCGTGTGCGGGATGGCGACGGGTGCGACCGCCTTCGCGATCGACCGGTGGGAGCGGCCCGATGCAAGCGTCCCGGAGTTTCGCATCCATCCCTGGACCACGTTCCTCGGCGCAGGCGGACGGCATCTCTACGCGACGACGTCGCGAGGCCCGATGGCCGATGTGCTCGAGGTATACGAACGCGATCGACCCTCCCAAGCTCCGGCACGGTCGTCTCCTCCCACGGCGTGGACGATCGACCTCGCCCACGGAGCGGTGATCGATGCAGTGAATTTCGGGGGCTACTTCTCGTTCGTGCCCTGGACCGGCCGCGCGCACGTGCCCGTTCCCTACGTGGTGCGCGTGCAAACGACCCCGCCGAAGAGTTACCGGCCCGAGGACGCGTGGACGTGGATCGACACGGACACCAACCGACCACTCTTCGTCGGAACGGACCGAACATCCGACGCCCGCGCGGTCGTCGCCACCCGCGCCGTCATGCGGGCGACGACACCGCTTCGGGACAGCAAGGGGCGGCATGTATGGAGGCTCGAGGGGGTCGTGGAGCGCGACGGCGAGGAGAAGATCGTGAGTGTGACCCCGAGCTCGTCGTTCGGAAGACGCTCGCTGGTCGATCTCTGGCTTCCGGCGACGGCCGTCGACGGTTGGATCATTCGGGGATACGAACCCGGAGTGGGGGAGCGCGAGGGGCTCTGGAAGATCGACGCGGAATCCGGTGCCGTACGCCGCCTCTCCGATAAGAGCTACGTCGCGTCGGACGTGGCATCCGACTCGCCAGAGGATCGATTTCCGACCTCGGGTGGCGTCTACCTCGACGACCAGCACTTCCTCCGCTGCCGGTACACGAAACGGAAGGATGGATCGACCATCGACTCCGTCTGGCTTGTCGTCGACCACGCGACGGGGGCCTACCGCGATGCCGAGGCGCGGCTCGTCGGCCAGGATGACGACGATCTCTTCGCGGTGGCAGCGGGCGAAGTCCTGTCCCGCGAGCCCGTGGATGAGTCCGCATGGGGACGCGACGATCCGAAGCGGCTCGTGCTCTGGAGGCCATTGACGGGCGAACGAAGGCCGCTGACGACGCCGGATCCGTCGCTGCTCTCGTCGCGTTGGAACGACAAGGGCGGCCGACTGCCCGATGGACGCTGGCTCGTGAAACTCCATGACAAGCCCGGCTTGCGGCAGGGCCGCGTCGCGTTCGCCCTCCTCGACGCGAAACCGGCCTTGCTCACGCCGCTGACGAAGTGGAGCGACGCTCCCCTCGATGCCATCGCGGTCGACGTCGACGGTTCGTTCCTCGCGATCGAGGATGGGCGCCGCGTCGTGCGCTTCTCCGCCGCCGGCGCGATGAGGGTCGTCGTCTGGCCGAAGTAGCGCCCTCATTTCGGCGGAGCGCTCTCCGCCGCCGGAGGGAATCGCACCCGCGTCGTCTCCCGCGCACGCACCTCGACCTCCTGCGCCGGATGCTCCCGCGTTCCCTGCCACGCGGCGACGCGGTATCGGCCGGGGGCGAGGTTCGTCCAGCGCGGGCCCTGGTGCTCTTCGTTCCACAATGCGCCAGGCTCGTCGTCCTCGCTCTCCGCGTCGCCGCCCGCGAGTGGGGTCAACACGACGCGCTCCCGGCTCGCGTCGGTCGAGGCGCCGAAGCGAATCGCGAGACCGCCCGCCGGTCTCAGCGTCCAATCGAGACGTCCGATGCCGCTCCCGGGGACGGTCACGCGGCGCTTCTCCCCGAGTACGAAGTCGCCGCCTGCGACCGCGTCCTGCTCTCCGACCTCGAGCCCCGTCAACGAGAACGTCCCGTCGGCGGCGCTCGTCGTTCCTTGATCGCCGACACCGACATGCGCGTCCTCGACCGGCGTGCCGTCCGCCCACGACAACCGGCCGTTGACTCGCGCGCCGGGATCGAGTCGCACGACGGGAGGCTCGCCGTCGCGCGGGATCTTGATGCCCGGGAGACGCACGGAACGCCAACCGCCCGAGGTCAGCACGACGTCGTAGACGCCCGGAGGAAACGTCGAATACGAAACGAACCGCCCCGGCTCGGACGCGGGCCCCGTGCTCATTTCGGTGCGGCGTTGCCGCGGTCCGCCCGACACCGTCACGACCTCGATCGACGCCTTCGCCGCCGGCACTGATTTTCCCGTCGCGTCCTCGACCAGCAGGAACTCCAGATGATGGCGCGCGGCTTCGGCCGTGCCGACGATCCACAGGAGCAACTCGGTCTCGCCCGGCCGGAACCCGGGCGACGCGGTGATCAAGACGTTCTCTTCGCCCTCGACGTGGAGTTGGTATTGGTCGTCGGGCAGGTGCGCGAAGCGAAAGCGCCCGTCGTCGTCGGTCGCGACGGCCTCGCCGCGCTCCATGCACGGGGGAATCAACCGTTCGAGCGCCAACCGCACGCGGGCGGGACCGCCGTCCGACTGCAACGCCCGGCCGGCGATGACACCCCCCTCCAGCTGGAAAACCACTGCGCCGCCCCGAAGTTCCGCGGCGCCGACTCCGCGACTCAACGTTGTGGAACCCGTCGGACGTACGAGCACGGTCGCTTGATCCACGGGAAGTCCGTCGAGCTTCGCGACGCCATGCGCGTCCGTCGTGCCGGCTCCGACGGTATGGATCACCGGGGGACCTGACTTGATCTCGATCTTCGCGCCGGCGACCCCCGAGCCGTCGGCCGCGACGACGCGCACGGTGAGGCGCCCCCGCGTGTCGGGGAGCACGATCACGACCGGCGGAGGATCGCCGTCGTCCGGGACGAGGACGCTCTCCTTCACGTAGATCGAACCGATTGACGATGAGGCCATCAATTGGACGGGACCTGGCGGGACGAGGAGAAACTCGAATCGCCCGTCGGCGGCCGTCGTGGCGCGAAAACGGTCCGTTCGCCGGAAGTAAAAGGTGTCGCCCTCGGCCGGCTCCGCTTCGACCGAGAACCCCGCGGCCGGACGATGCTCGACGCTCTCGACGATTCCCGTGATGCGATGCCCGCTCCGCAATCGAACGTCGATCGCGGTGGTCGCGCCGGGCTTGGGCAACTCGATTGGCGCGTATCCGTATGCCCAACCGTTTGCCGAGACGAAAACCGCGGCGCGTAGGTCGTCCGGGTCGGCATCGGGTTCCGCGGGCCCGCCCGCGACGCCTTCGAAGCGGAATCGCCCGTCGGCACCCGACGTCGTGTCGCGTCGCAGCAACGGATTCGACTCGACGCGAACGCTGGCTCCCCCGACTGGGAGTCCGGACGGATCGAGAACCCGCCCCTCCACGACTCCGCCGCGGCTGACGCGTACGTCAAGATCGCGTCCCGTCGCGGGAACGTTGACGCGGGGCACCAGCACGGGCGCGTGTGCCTTCGGCACGACGAGGACGTTGGCGGGTCCGCCTTCCGTCGCAAGTGTCGCGCGACCCGTGGCGTCGGTCACGGCTTCGTCGGAGAACGGAACATCGAGTTCGCTCGCAAACGCGGCGCTTACCCACATCCCGCTCGTCGTTCGGACGAGCGCACCCTCGACGGCGACACCCGTCGCGTCGTCGAGCACCCGCACGCGCACCGTCGCGGCGACGACGAAGACGAGCCGCGCCTCCTTGTCTCGCGCGACGTACGCCTCGGATCCGACCAGCGTGCGCCCCGTGGCTCGGCCGTCGATGCGGAGGCCGCTCTCTTGCGTCTTGACCTCGAACGCGAATCGCCCATCCGTTCCCGTCACGACCGGCGGCACCGGGCCCGTCTTGCGCTGCGTCGAACCCTGAACCGATATCTCCGCCGACGCGACCGGCGTTCCCGCTTCATCGACGGCAATGCCTCGGAATCGAACGACTTCGTTCTCGGTCGAGGGATGGCTCGCATCGGTCATGCCGGCCGTCTCTCGTTTGGCGGGGCGTCGTTCCGTCCCGACGCCGACCAGTTCCGACCCGCCCCGGTCGGTCGGTGTGTCGCTCGATGACGCCGCACGTGCGTCGGGCGCCACCACGTCGCGAGGGCGCGCGATCCACCACACGATGCCGACCGCGAGGATGGCGCCTCCGACGAGCCAACGCGCGCGCGCCTTCGTGCGTGGACTTCCCACTGGGACACCTCCGTGAAGCCGACGAGTGTACCGCTCGCGGGTCACCGGGCGGTGGACGGGACCGGAGCGAGGTGGCGTGGTCGCGCTCGTGGCGCGGGCCGACCGACGCTACTCTAAGCGCCATGGAAAGCGCTCCGCAGGACCCGGATCGGCTGGCGGCACGTGTGGGCGCCCTCCCGGCTCGTGCGAAAGCCGAAGTCGCCGCCTTGCTCGACAGGCTCGAACGCTCGTCGGAACGGACGTCGGCCTCGGACGGGGGCGCTTCGGCGCACGACGCCGCGGGCCGGTCCGATCCCGACGACCGACGTCGACGGCGGACGGAAGCGCTCGTCATGCTGTGGCGGACGAATCTCGCGCGACACCGGTCGCTGACACAGAGTCTCGAGCAGATCACCCGCGTCGCCGCCCGCACGATGGAGGTCGAGCGCGTCGGCGTCTGGCTCTTCGATCAGGCGCACCTTCGGATTCGATGTCTTTGTCTCTATTCGCTGTCGGCCGATCGTCATACGTCCGGGATGGAACTGACGGCCGCCGAGTACCCGGCGTACTTCCGGGCACTCGCCACGTCACGGGCCGTCGCCGCCGACGAGGCACAGGCGGACGTGCGCACGCAGGAGTTCACGGCGGAGTATCTGACGCCGATCGGCATCACGTCGATGATGGATGCGCCCATCCGGGTCGACGGCGCGACGGTGGGCGTGCTTTGTCACGAGCACGTCGGTCCGGGCCGACACTGGGACGACGAAACGCAGGTGTTCGCCGGGTCATTGGCCGACTTGACCGCGTTCGCCATCCAGACCGACGCCCGCGCCCGCGCCGAGCGATCGCTGGCGGAGAGCGACCGCCGTCACGGGGCGATTCTTTCGAGTCTCGGCGACGCCGTCGTGGTCATCGACGCCGACGCACGCGTCGGGATGGTCAATCCCGCGACCGAACGGCTGCTCCGGGTACCGACGGCCACCTGCGTCGGTCGACCGGTAGCGGAACTCCTCGTTCCCTCGAGCGAGAGCGGCGTTCCCGATCCGTCGGGGCTCGGCGCGTTCCTCGCGGCGGGTTTGGGTGACCGCGGTTCCGGCTGGCGCTTCCTCCGTCGGGCAGACGGTACGGTCGTTCCAGTTCTCCACCGGGTCACGTCGATCGCCGCGGCACCGGGCGAGGTGGTCGATGCCGACAGGGGGTCGGGGCGGACCGTCGTCGTCCTTCACGACATGACCGAGAGTCGGACGTTCGAGGAGGGGATTCGCCGCGCCGAACGAATGGAAGCGGTCGGTGCGTTGGCCGGAGGGATCGCGCATGATTTCAACAACCTGCTGACGGCGATCATCGGGTGTTCGCAACTCCTGCTCGAGCGGACCCCGCGCTCGGATCCTTCCTTCGGACTGATCGATGAGATCCATCGGGCGGGGGATCGAAGCGGGACGCTGGCCCGAAAGCTCCTGTCTCTCGCCCGCGGCCAGGAGCTTCGCCCGGTCTCGGTCGACTTGAATGCCGTCGTCACCGAGTTGCGATCCCTGCTCGGTCGGGTCGCCGGCGAGTCGGTCTCGATCGTGTTCGAACTCGCTTCGGGACTTCCCCGGGTGACGGCCGACATCGACGCGCTCGAGCAGGTCGTCGTGAATCTCGTCGCCAACGCGCGCGATTCGATGCCGTCGGGCGGCCCGCTCACGATCTCGACGGAGAGTCTCGAGGTGCTCGGGGAACGCGACCGCGTGATTCTCCGCGTCCGCGACAGGGGGTGCGGGATTCCACCGCACGTGCTTCCTCGGATCTTCGATCCGTTCTTCACGACCAAGGAGGTCGGGAAGGGAACGGGGCTCGGCCTTTCGATCGTTCACGGCATCGTCACGCGATCCGGTGGACGAATCAACGTCGCGAGTACCGAGGGGCGCGGGACGACGTTCGTGATCGAACTCCCGCGCGAGGGGACGGATGGCGCGAACGCGGCGCCCGGGTTGGCGTAGCGAGGGACCGCGCATGTCGCGCGGCGCCAAGCCGATGGCGACGCGTCCGTTGCACGCCCCTCCGTGCGACGCGCGACTGCCGGACGGGACCCGAGTCCGACGAGTCGACGTCGGGAATGCAGGATCCGTATCGTTCGAGTACGGATGGTGAACCGGTTCGGTTCAGCCGACAGCCCGACCAGCCCATTCAATCGCGGTGGAATCAAGAGTTACGGCCGTGGCGTCCGCGCGGGCGGGTCGGCACGACGATTGAGATTCGTCCCCCGTACGGAGTCTCGCGTCGGCCGGCGTTTCGGACGAGCGAACTCCTCGACGGGAGGTTGTCATGGGTCTTTCACGCTTCGCCGGTCTTTCGCTCACGCTCGCGCTCTCGCCGCTGGTCGCCGCTTGCGGCGGCGGGGGGAGCGGGCCGGGCGACCTGAACTTCCGCTTCGAGGCGATGACGCGCAACGTCTACTACGGCGCCGACCTCGCGCCCGCCGTCGTCGCGATGATGTCCGGCGACATGGACGGCGCGCTCGCGGCCGTCCATGACATCCACGCGCAGGTCCTCGCCACCGACTTCGCCACCCGAGCAACGGGGCTGGTCAATGAGATCGCCGACGGAAGTCGTTGGTACGGGCCCGAGGTGATCGCGCTCCAGGAGGTCGCGCTGTGGCGGAGGCAGGTGCCCGCGGACTCCTTCGGTCTCGCCGCGACTCCCGCCACCGACGTCTTCGTAGACCAACTCGCGATCTTGCTTACGACGTTTGCGGCGCGAGGTCTTCACTACCGTGTCGCCGCCGTCCAGGAAGGCTTCGACGCCGAGCTGCCCTACATCGACGACGTGGACGGTCCCGCGGACTTGCGGATCACCGATCGCGACGTGCTGTTGGTCCGCGACGACCTGACCTTCGAGAACGCGTCGAGCGGGAACTTCGTCGCACGCGTGGTGCTCGACATCGGACTCGAGCTGCCGGCGTCGTGGGTCGCGTGCGATCTGCTGCTCGCGGGCGGACGTGTTCGCGTCGTCGGAGCGCACCTCGAGGCGGACGTGATGGAGATCCGCGTCGCGCAGGCTTTCGAGTTGATCGCCGGTCCGACGCACGTCGACACCCCGGTCGTGCTGCTCGGCGACTTGAACGCGAGCCCTTCGAGCGCCGACGGCGACACAACCGTCGCCAACCTGCTCGCGGCGGGCTTCGTCGACGCGTGGGCCGCCTTGAATCCCACGCTGCCCGGCTACACCTTCGGCATGGACGCGGATCTCTCCGACCCGGCCGCGGTCGCTACCGAGCGGCTCGACTACGTGCTCGTCCGGGGCGCGTCGTCGGCCGCCGATGCCCGCACGCTCGCCGCCATCGGTATCGCGGTCGTCGGGCTCGATCCCGTCGACCGCGTCGTGACTCCCGACGGGCGCCTGCTCTGGCACTCCGATCACGGTGGCGTCTGCGCGATGCTCTCGCTGGGGCAGTAGATCGGTCGATCGGACGCCGGTCCCGTTCGCCGATCGTGCGCGCGGCCTACGCCTCGCTCGAGGATTCGTCCTCGGGCGAGGCGTCCTTCGTTCGAAGGCCGAGTTCCTTCGTGAGGCGATTGAGGAACGTTCGCTGCATGCCCAGCCGGGCCGCCGCGCGGGTCTGGTTTCCGCCCTCCGCTTCGAGCGCCGCGAGGATTCGTTCGCGCTTGAACGCTTCCACCGATTCGGCGAAGGGAATTGCGTCCGACGCCCGGCCGGTCTGCGTCGCGGCGCCGTCGTGCATCGAACTCGGAAGCAGATCGGCGGTGAGCACGTCGCCCGTTCCGAGGACGATCATGCGCTCGATGACGTTGCGCAACTCGCGGACATTGCCCGGCCA
>JANNRO010000286.1:0-1503 GCA_031401505.1 Planctomycetia bacterium | reverse complement strand
CGCCATCGTCGTCGGCCCCGTCGGCGACAGCTCCGCGCAACCGTGTGCTTGCGCAGGGCTCGTACGAGAGGACGGCCGCCGCGTCGTACGGACTTCGAATCCTATGACCGACGATTCAAGCGGCGCGACGCCTTCACCTCGAACTTGCCGATTTCGCGCCCCGACGGGGTTCTCTGACTTCCTCCCGGCGACGCTATCTCGACGGCGACCGTCACGTCGGGTCACTGGGCGTCAGCCGGAGGAATCTTTTCTGGGGGACGCGGCGGGGGTCTTGACACTCCCCACCATCGGCAGCTCGTCGAGTTGATCCGCGGGATCGTCGTGACATCGGAGACGCCCACGACGAAGTCCTGGCGGCCGATTCGGAACGTGGCGCCGTCCGCAACGTGACTCGGGGTGCCGGAGGCCGTCAAGTACGCTGCGGAACGCGGGACGGCCGAGCCTCGCCGAGGCCATCGCTGGACATGCGGCTTCGTCCTCGACCCTCTGTCGTTCCGGACCCGCGGTCGTTCGATGGTCGGGGGCTCCGAGGCGTTGTCGAGCCCGATGGCCGCGGCGCTGGCGTGACCGTCGACCGCTCCGGCCAGCGGTCACGATCTCCTTGCGGAGTGCATGACACGTTGTCAGCTTGCTGGCGGTGTTCGAGCCGGAGCGCCGTCGATCGAGGGTCGACGGAACGGGAGCCCACCGGCCGCGTTCTCCATCCGGAGACGGCTCGGGTGAGTCCCACATCGTGCGTCGAAGCGGCTGCTTCCACGGGTCCGGATGCGTTCGATGCCTTCGCCGCGGAGAGCGTGCCCGTCGATGGCAGCTTCGGGCCCGAGGGGCTCGACGTTCGACGGCCACACGCGTCTCCGGAACGACAGCTCGCACAGCGAGTTCGCGTCGCGGAAGTGACCTGCGGATCAGCCCTGGGCGGACACCCGGGTATAGCCCGGAAACATGCGACAGCCCGTCTGGCATAGGTTTGCACCCAAACCTCGGCATGACCCCGCAAAACCCGCTTCCTCGTCAAGAATCACGAAGTAGTGCTAAAAATCGTAGATCTACAGAATTCAGTCGAAAAACGACGGCATTTTGACCCACAGAACGTCGGCAAGAAGGCTGGCCGGACGTGATGCGGGGGGTGCCACGCCGGCCTCGGCTGCTTCCCCTCGAGCGCAGTCTCCGACGGACGCCAACCGAAGTCGGAGAGCCGCTCTCGCACGGCTGCGTCCGACGGACGCGGCCCGACCGCCGGGCCTATCTCGGTGCGTCCGCCGCCCCAGCCGGGACCGCCGGCTCGATGGCGACGACACCACCGAAGTTGGCGGTGTCATCGCGGGCGTCGAGCCGTCGGCGCCGTCGGTAACCCGGGGGGGCGTGCGGCGTGATCAGAGATCGGACGACGCTTCCATCGCGGCCGCGGCATCAGGGCAGGGGTGACGGAGCCGATCCGGGAGAAGCCGCCGAGTCCACTCCCCCGACCGATCCACGGCGGCTACGACAGGGCTCGCATTCGTC
>JANNRO010000285.1:0-11241 GCA_031401505.1 Planctomycetia bacterium | reverse complement strand
GCCCTCCGACCACGAAGCCCGGGCCGAGAAGCGGCGCGCGTCGTCAGTTGCCGGAGGACATGTGCTTAAGGTCTTCGTTCGGCGAGTTGTCGCCGAGCATGCCCTTGGGCTCGACCGTGTCGGGCGGCGACATGTTGAGGTCGGACCACTCGATGAACTGCGCCGCCCCACCGACGTAGCCGCAGACGATCCCGTCCTTGTGGTGGAGCGCACCGTCATCGTCGTCGCAGACGCAGATGGCGTTACGCTGCTGCTCGGCCGCGTTCAGGATGTGTTCGCGTTCCTTGTTGCGCCGGCCCGCATACGACGTCAACTGAAGCAGGTTCTGGTTGCCGGTCCCGAGCATCGCCTTCGTCAGATCCTTGTACGCGGGCCGTCCGCCCGTCTTTTCGAACGTGTAGTCTTCGTCGCCGGGAGAGAAGAGGATGGCGAGCTGCTTGTCGTCTTCCTTGCTGATCTTGTTCGTGGCGACCAGCCAGAGCACGAAGTCCTTGCCGTTGTAGCCCGGCCAGGAGCGCTCGAGGCCGGCGCCGCTGCCCGTGTAGTAGAGGAGCATGGTGCGAACGTTGTCGATCGACTTCGTCCGCTTGCCCTTCTCTCGAATGAACGGGACGACGACCACCACCATGCTCACGAGCACGGAGATGATTCCCATGACGACGAGGATCTCGATGAACGAGAAGCCGGCCTGACGGCGACGGGCGGACGAACGGACCATGCGAAGTGTCTCCCGACCCGCCGGTACGCGCCGACGGGGGTGTCGAAAAGGCGGAATCTGATCGACGGAGGATATCAACCGGCGTGCCGAAACAGCGAGCCCCTTCACGGGCACTCGTTCGGCGGCGGAATTGCGCCCCACACAACGACTTGCGACGATCGGCGCTCGTCGGACGCAGGTCCCGCACGCCGATCGCAATCTGTAGCGAAACGCCTCGTCGCCGATCACCGGGTTGCCAGCGGACGGCCGGACCGGTGAGACGTGCGCAACCCCGCCTCGAAGGCGGACGGGACTCGCGTCCGGTCCGGCCCGATGGGCGGGCCCGGCTACGTGCCTTCCTGCCAGGACTTCAGGTACTTCTCCTGCGCCTTGGTCAGCTTGTCGATCGAAAGGCCCATGGTGGCGAGCTTCAACGACGCCACCTCGACGTCGACCGAAGGCGGTACCTCGTGGACCTTCACCTCGAGCCCGGTGCGATTCGCGACGAGGTGGGCCGTCGTCAACGCCTGGACGCTGAAGCTCATGTCCATCACCGACGCGGGGTGCCCCTCAGCGGCGGCCAGATTCACGAGTCGGCCTTCCCCGATCAGGTGGACGCGCCTGCCCCCGGGCATCACGTAGGTATCGACTTCGTGCCGGACGTCGGTTTCGATCTTCTGGGCGAGCCGCGCCATGGCCTTGACGTCGATCTCGACGTCGAAGTGACCGGAATTGCAGACGATCGCGCCGTCCTTCATTGCGAGGAGGTGCTCCTTGCGGATCACGTCGCGGTTCCCGGTCACGGTGACGAAGACGTCGCCGAGCGGGGCCGCGTCGTCCATGGGCATCACGCGATGCCCGTCGAGCGCCGCTTCGATCGCCTTGACCGGATCGATCTCCGTGACGATCACCTGCGCACCGAGGCCGCGGGCGCGCATCGAGACGCCCTTGCCGCACCACCCGTAGCCGGCGACGACCATCGTCCGGCCCGCGATCAGGAGATTCGTCGCTCGGATGATGCCGTCGATCGTGCTCTGGCCCGTGCCGTAGCGGTTGTCGAAGAGATGCTTGCACTGCGCGTCGTTGACCGCAAACACGGGAATCTTGAGCGCGCCGTCGCGCGCCATCGAACGGAGCCGGATCACGCCGGTCGTCGTCTCCTCGAGGCTGCCCCAGATTTCGGAGGTGGCGGCCGCGCCGGTCTCGTGGAGGCGCGAGACCAGATCGGCGCCGTCGTCGATCGTCAGATGGGGCTTGTGGGCGAGTGCGGCGTCGATGTGCTTCCAGTAGCTGTCGTGGCCTTCCCCGCGCACGGCGAGCACGGTGACGCCCTCGGAGGCGAGCCCCGCGGCGACGTCGTCTTGCGTCGAGAGCGGATTGCTCGCGCAGAGCACGACGTCAGCCCCGCCCGCGCGTAGCGCATGCACGAGGTTCGCGGTCTCCGCCGTGACGTGAAGGCACGCCGAGATGCGGACTCCCTGGAACGCCTTGGCCTTCGCGAAACGGCGACCGAGCGCGGAAAGGACGGGCATCTCGCCCCCCGCCCAGCGGATGCGCGCGAGTCCCTTGGCGGCGAGCGACATGTCGGCGACGTCGCTCGGGATCGAGGACGGCTTCGACGAAGCCTTGGCGGGACTCGAAGCGACGGGCGTGCGAGGTGTCATGGTCAGGCCTTTCCAGAGACCGCGCTCTTCAGGGCGGCTGCCTTGTCGGTGCGCTCCCACGTGAATTCGGCGTCTTCGCGGCCGAAGTGACCGCCGCTCGCCGTCTTTTGGTAGATGGGCCGCAGCAGATCGAGATCGCGGATGATCGCCGCCGGCGTCAGCCGAAACGTCTTGCGGATGGCTGCCTCGAGGACGGCGTCCGGGGTCGCCTTCCTCCCCCACGCCTCGGCACGCACGCGCAGCGAAGCGGGCTCGGCGACGCCGATGACGTAGGCCAACTGGATTTCGCACGCGTCGGCGAGCCCCGCCGCCACGACGTTCTTCGCGATGTAGCGCGCCATGTACGCCGCCGAGCGGTCGACCTTGCTCGGGTCCTTGCCGCTGAACGCTCCGCCCCCGTGGGGCGCCCAGCCGCCATAGGTGTCGACGATGATCTTGCGCCCCGTCAACCCCGTGTCGCCCTTGGGTCCGCCGATCGTGAACGCTCCGGTCGGGTTCACGTGGAGTCGCGTCTTCGCGTCGCGAAGGCCGGCCGGCACGCACGCGGAAAGGAGGTGCTTCTCCATGTCGGCACGGATGCGGTCGAGCGTCGCGGTCTCGGCATGCTGGCAGGAGACCACGATCGAGTCGAGACGTCGGGGACGCCCGTCGTCGCCGTATTCGATCGTCACCTGCGTCTTGCCATCGGGACGGAGATAGCCGAGCGTGCCCTTCGTGCGCAACTCGGTCAGCCCGCGCGAGAGTCGATGGGCCAACTGGATCGGCAACGGCATCAATTCGGCGGTATCGCGGCACGCGTAGCCGAACATCAGTCCCTGATCGCCCGCGCCCTGCGCCTCTTCGCTGCCCCGATCGACGCCCTGCGCGATCTCCGGAGACTGGCGGCCGACGGCGACGAGGACGGCGATGTCGTCCGCCGGGTAGCCGCAGGTCGCGTCCCCGTACCCGACCTCGCGGATCACGCGCCGCGCGACGGCCTGGCAGTCGACGAACACGCCCTCCTTCGCCCTCACTTCGCCGCCGACGAGACAGAGTCCGTTCGTCACGTAGGTCTCGACCGCGACCCGCGCCTTGCGGTCGAGCGCCAGATACGCGTCCAAGACCGCGTCCGAAATCTGGTCGGCCAGTTTGTCGGGATGACCTCCCGTGACCGACTCAGACGTGAACAGAAATCCCATCGGGCGACCTCGAGAAGGGGGGCGGGCGAAGATACGGGGGCCACGGAGTCGCGGCCTTGAAATCCCGGCCGTCGCGGCACCCACCCCCCGGGGGACGCTCGATTCGGCCCGCTCTTTGCTTTCTGTCCTTCTGTCCGGCGCCGGGGCCGGTCGCGACGGTCTCCACGACCGATTCGACCCCCGCCGTCGCCATAGGAGGACACCCGATGTCCCTGCGTCGTCCAATGCTCTCCGCTTCGATCTCCCGGACGCTTCGACGCCTCGCGGCGCCCTTCCTTGCGGGGCTCGCAGCGATCCCGTTGGTCGGTTGCGGTGGCGGTGGCGTGTACGGCCCGTACGAGCCGGTCGGCGGGACGCTCGAGATCCGCAACGACTACTCGTCCTACGAAGGGATCGACGCCGTCGAGATCTCACAGCCCTTCGGCCCGACGGACACCTTCAACCTGTACCTCGCGCCCGGTGATCGGGACTTCATCGATTTGATTCCCGACGGCTACGACGTCGACCTCTTCTGGTCCGACGGGTCGGTGGACTCCTACTTCGATATCGACATCTACCCCGACTCGACGACGATTCTCACCGGGAGCAACTGAGCGCGCGCGAGCCGCCGGCTTGCGCGAGTCGCTCGAGCAGCGGGCGCAAGACCTCGACCGTGCGGGCGGTCGCACCCTTGCTCGCGAGAATCGCGGCGCGGCCGCGCTCGCCGATTTCCGCGGCCTCCGCCGGCCTCGCGAGCCAATGCGCGAGCGTCGCTTCCAGCTCGGGCTCGCCCGCGACGACCGCGATGCCCCGGGCCGATACGAGCAGATCGACTTCTCCTCGGAAATTGAACGTGTGGGGACCCACGATCACGGGCTTGGCGAGGCTCGCGGGCTCCATCATGCTCTGGCCGCCGTGGCGGATGAGGCTGCCGCCGACGAATACGACGTCGGCGAGCGAGTACACGGCCTCCAACTCGCCGACGGAATCGAGCAGCACGATCGTCGACGGCGCCGGGGGGGACTCGGGCGTCAATCGGGACCGTCGCACGACGTCGAGCCCCGCGCGCCGCAAGTCGTGCTCGGCCGCGTCGGCTCGCGCGGGATGGCGGGGCGCGACGACCGCAGCCAACGGCCGGCCGGCCGCCCTCAACCGTCGGATGACGTGACCGAGCGCGCGCTCTTCCCCGGGATGCGTACTCCCGGCGACCAGCAGCGGCGTGGACGCCGCGTCTCCCGTACGCCCGAGCAGGCGGGCGTACTCATCGGACCGGCCGGGGTGCTCGACGAGCGGCACGTTGTCGAACTTCAGGTTGCCGGTCACGTGAATCCGCGTGTCGTCGATGCCGAGCGAGCGAAACCGGTCGGCGTAGACGGGAAGTTGCGCACACACCGACGTGAGCGCGCGCTCGATCATTCGGGCGAGCGGCACGACCCGACGGAAGCGCGAGGCGGATCGGGCGCTCATGCGACCGTTGACGAGCGCGACCGGGATTCCGCGCTCGGCCACGGCCGAGAGGAAGTTCGGCCAGAACTCGCTCTCGACCAGCACGATCAGATCCGGGCGCATCCGATCGAGCGCACGGGCGACGATCCACGAGACGTCCGGAGGGTAGAACTCGACGCGACGCCCGGGATAGCGGTCGCGCGCGACGCGAAATCCGGTGTCGGTCGTCGCCGACACGATCACCTCGATGCCGGGAATCATCGAGGTGATCGATTCCACGAGCCGCGCCGCCGATTTGACCTCGCCGACCGAGACCCCGTGCACCCAGACGCACGGCCCCGTCGACGCGCGAGGCGAACGGGGCCCGAATCGCGTGGGCACGTCGCGAAGATAGGCGAGCCAGCGGGCGCGCGCCTTGTGGTCGAGCGCCGCCTTGACCGCCGCCCAGGGTGCGAGCCCGACGGCCATCGCGGCGTAGCAGGCGTCGAGAGCGGTTCGAACGAGCCGGGGTGGAACGGCGAAACCGGAACGGGCGGTGCGCCTTCGGACCGGGCGGTCCGGCGCGGCGACACTCACGCCCGCTACTCCGCTTCGCCGTGGCACTTCTTGTACTTCTTGCCGCTACCGCAAGGGCACGGGTCGTTGCGCCCGACCTTTTCGATGTCGCGCCGAATCGGACCTCTCGACGCCTGGGCGGCCCCTTCGGAACCCACCGGCACGCCGGCTCGCGCCGCGCGGAACGCCGACGGCCCCGACGGCATCGGAGGCGATGTCTTCGGTGGCGATGCCGGCGGAGGAGGCGCTGTCGGCATCGGGGACGAACCGTTGGCGTCGGGTTCGGGTGGCGCCGGAGGGAGCGGAGGCGGCCGCACGGCCGAGAAGGTCGTCGTTGTCCCGGGGGGAGGGCCGGGACGGGCCGGCGGGGCCGGCAGGCCGGGTACACCCGCGGGCGCCGACGGCGTGGTCGGCGCGTCCGGGGCGCCACCCCATCGGTCCCCCAGATGCCCCTCGTCTTCTTCCCGCAGGCGGATCTTGAACAGGAGGTCGGTGACCTCCTCGCGAATCGAGCGGATCATGTCCGAGAAGATCTTGTGCCCCTCGGTCTTGAACTCGACTTTCGGGTCCATGTTGCCGTAGCCGCGCATGCCGACGCCCGTCTTCAGCGCGTCCATGGCGCGCAGGTGGTCCTTCCACTTGGCGTCGATGCTGTTGAGCAGCAGGAAGCGCTCGAGCCGCCGCATCATCGGCGCCGTCACTTCGCCCTCGCGCCGCTTCCACTTGTCGAGCGCGATCCGCGCCAGTTTCTCCTTCGCCTCGGCGACCGTCGGGCCCGCGTCGTCGGCCGTCGCGTCGATGGCGAAATGCCGTCGGAACCAGCTCGCCAATTCGTCGGGCTTGCGATCGTTCGCCGAAACCGAGCGTCCGAGCGCCGCCTCGACGTGATCGGCGACGACGCGACGGACCATCCGATCGATCACCGCGTGCTGCTTCTTCTCGTCGCCCTCGAGGACGGACTGTCTCAACCCGTAGACTTCCTTGCGCTGGATGTCCATCACCTCGTCGTACTCGAGGAGGTTCTTGCGGATCTCGAAGTTGTAGGCCTCGACCTTCTTCTGTGCGCGCGTGATCGCGTTGGTGACCATCGGGGCGCTGATTTCCTCGCCCTCCGCCATCCCGAGCCGGGAGAGGAATCGCCCGACCCAGTCCGGGGCGAACTTCCGCATCAGGTCGTCTTCGAGCGAGAGGAAGAACTGCGACGAACCCGGGTCGCCCTGTCGGCCCGCGCGTCCGCGCAGCTGGTTGTCGATGCGGCGCGCTTCGTGGCGTTCCGTGCCGACGATGTGGAGGCCGCCCGACGACGCGACGCCGGGCCCGAGCAGGATGTCGGTGCCTCGGCCGGCCATGTTCGTGGCGATCGTCACGTTGCCCTGATGCCCGGCGTCGGCGATGATCGACGCCTCCTTCTCGTGGTGCTTGGCGTTCAGGAGTTTGTGTTCGATCCGCTTCAAACCGAGCATCTTCGAGACACGTTCGGACTTCTCGATGCTCGTCGTGCCCACGAGGATGGGTCGTCCCGTCTGGTGGACGCGCACGATCTCGTCGATCACGGCCGCGTACTTCTCTTTTTCGGTGCGGTAGATGCGATCGTCGGCCCCGGTGCGCATCAAGGGTCGGTTGGTCGGAATCGTGACCAGATCGAGCTTGTAGATCTTCCAGAACTCGGCGGCCTCGGTGGCCGCGGTCCCGGTCATCCCGCCCAGCTTCTCGTAGAGCTTGAAGAAGTTCTGGTACGTGATCGTGGCGAGGGTCTGGTTCTCCTCGCGGATCTCGATCTGCTCCTTCGCCTCGACGGCCTGATGGAGCCCGTCCGACCACCGCCGCCCGTTCATGAGGCGGCCCGTCGACTCGTCGACGATGATGATCTCGCCTTCCTGCTCCACGTAGTCGACGTCGCGCTTGTAGATGTGGTGGGCCCGCAGCGCCTGTTCGAGGAGATGAGGCCAGTCGGTCCCCTCCTCGGAATAGAACGACACGCCCGCCAGCCGCTCGGCCTTCTCGAGCCCCTCTTCGGAGAGCACGCACTGGTGCTCCTTCTCCTTCACTTCGAAGTCCTCGCCGGGCTTCAACTTGCGGGCGATCTTGTCGGCCTCCTCGTAGAGCCCGCGCTCCTCCTCGGCCGGACCGCTGATGATGAGCGGCGTACGGGCCTCGTCGATGAGAATCGAGTCGACCTCGTCGATGACCGCGTAGCGCAGCTTGCGCTGGCACTGGTCTTCGACCGAGACCTTCATGTGGTCGCGCAGGTAGTCGAAGCCGAACTCCGAATTCGTGCCGTAGGTGACGTCGCCCCGATAGATCGGAATGCGGTCGCGCGACATCATGTGGGCCTGGATCGCCCCGACGGCCATGCCGAGCGCCTCGTAGACCGGGCGCATCCACTCGGCGTCGCGGCGGGCGAGGTAGTCGTTGACGGTGACGACGTGGACGTTGCCGATCAGCGCGTTCAGGTACACGGCGAGCGTGGCGACCAGCGTCTTGCCCTCGCCCGTCACCATCTCGGCGATCATGCCCTTGTGGAGCACGATGCCGCCCAGAATCTGGACGTCGAAGTGCCGGAGCCCGATCGTGCGCTTGGAGGCCTCACGACACGCGGCGAACGCGTCGGGCAGGACGTCGTCGAGCGTCTCGCCCTGGGCGAGGCGCGCCCGAAGCCCCTGCGTCGACTCGCGCAACTCGGCATCGGACCACGCTTCGGTGCGCGGTTCGAGCGCGTTCACTTTCTCGACGATCGGCAGCACGGCCTTGACCATGCGCTCGTTCTTCGAGCCGAAGATGTTCTTGAGAATGTCGCCGAAGTCCGGCATCCGGGAGCGTCCAGGAGGGGAAACCGCGGACGGTATCACGCACCGGGGAGGTGGAACCCGTTTGCCCCGTCACGGGGTTCGTTGACGGGATGTCACCCGGTCTGCGGCGGCTTCAACGTGCCCACGACATCGGCCAGACACCGGGCGCCCAAGTGCGCGAAGCGGGGGGCCAAGCCCTCCAGGATGTCCATCGCCGCCGTCGGAGCGTAGTAGTTGGCCGTCCCGACCTGGATCGCCGACGCGCCGGCGACGAGGAACTCCATCGCGTCGTCGGCCGTCGCGATGCCGCCGATGCCGATCACGGGCGCGTCGATCGCCTTCGCCACGTCGCGCACGATCCGGAGCGCGACGGGCTTGATCGCGGGCCCGGACAGCCCGCCGACACCCCGCCCGAGGATCGGGGCGCGTCGACGCCAGTCGATCGCCATCCCGAGCAGCGTGTTGATCACGCTCACGGCGTCGGCCCCGGCGTCCACCGCCGCCTTCGCGATCGGGCGCACGTCCGTCACGTTCGGCGAGAGTTTCGCGATCAGGGGCAGCCCCGTCTTCGCCCGGACCTTCGAGACGACCTCGCGCGCGGCGTCGGCGGACGTCGAGTAATCCATGCCCTGCGCGACGTTGGGGCACGACATGTTGAGCTCGAGCGCGGCGATCCCGGGCTCCGAATCGAGACGACCGGCCAGATACGCGAAGTCGTCGATCGAGTGCCCCGCGATGTTGATGACCAGTGGCGCCCCGAGCGTGCGAAGGAGCGGAAGGTAGACCCGGATGTACTCGTCGATGCCCGGGTTTTCGAGCCCGATCGAATTGAGCAGGCCCCCCGCGGTCTCGACCAATCGGGGCGGCGGATTCCCCGCCCGCGGTTCCGTCGTGATCGTCTTCACCACGATCGCGCCCAGTCGGCTCACGTCGTAGAACGGCCGAAACTCGAGTCCCTTTCCGTACGTGCCCGACGCGGTCATCACCGGATTGGGGATCGTCAATCGCCCGAGACTCACCGTGAGATCGACGGGGCCCGCGTCCGGCGCGGGGCGCAGGTCGCCGGCGGGGCCGCTCACGACGCCGACCCTGTGGCCGCCTCTCGCTTTCGGCCGAAGAGTTCGAGCCAGAGGATCGAGCACACGCCCACGACGATCATCGAGTCGGCCACGTTGAACGCCGGCCACTGCCAGATCGACGGATCCTTCCAGTACACGACGATGAAGTCGCGCACCATCTGGAACCGCACGCGGTCGTGGAGATTGCCGATCGCCCCGGACAGGATCAGCGACAGCGCGACATGAAGGACGCGGCTCGAGTTGCGTGTCACCAACAGCCACGCCGAGATCCCGACGCACGCGACGACGGTAAAGTAGAGAATCGGCTGCGTCAGCCCGGCCGCCATTCCGAACGTCACGCCGGGATTCCAGTTGCCCGCGAAGCGGAAGAACCCGTCGATGACCTCGATCTGGCGTTCGCTGCCGTGGGGATTGTCCGGGCTCATCCCGAGCAGTCGTTGCATCAGATCCTTGGTCCAGAGGTCGGCGACGATGCCGACGGCAACGATCGCGGCGCCGGCGATCTTCCAACGCCAGAGCCGGGCGGCGGGTTCGGGAGTCGATTCGGTCATCTGCCGGAATCCTACGATCCAAACGCGGGATCGAGGTCGCGTGCGCGTACCGTCGCCCCCCCCCTCCAAACGGGGCGGCCACGCTCGACTCGGGACGCCGTCCGAGTCGGCACTTCGAACCGCTCGGCCCTGCGCCGATTGGAATCTTTCCGCTCAGCGCGTCGCCGGTCGGTGCCACGTCGGCCGAAAAACACGCGAGCGCGCGATCAGCCTCGTCGCTTCTCGTCGAGTTCCTTGGTCTGAACGCACATGCGCGCGTGGGGCATCGCGTCGAGCCGCGCGCTCGGAATCCACGGGCAGGTCGCGCAGAGTTTCTGGTCCTCGTCCGCACAAGGCTCGCAGGCGCCGAAGGGCGGGTCGAGCTTGCCGTCGATTTTCAGGAGCGCATCGCGAATCTCCGCGAGTTGCTCGCCTTCGCCTTCGAGCAACTTCAGGCTGAAGTCCTGTTCGAAGTTGTCGGAGCCATTGTCGGCCATGTGATCGACCGAAAACTCGGAACCCGACGACTTCAACACCTCGGCCTCGAGGTCGCGGCTGCTCGCGAGCAGGGTACGGCGCATTCCGATCAACTGATCCCGGTAGCGCTTCAAGTCCGACTTGCTCGGGCCTCCCTTGGGCAACTTGCGGGGAACGAGTGGGGCGGCCGGCACCGGGACGTCGGGCTCTTTGCTCTTTCCCTTGCCCCCGCTCTTCGAACCGGCGGGGCTCTTCGAACCGGCGGGCCCCCCGCCGCCATTCGACGCGGTGCCCGAACCGTTCGACGGTCCGGCCTTCTTGGATGTGGAGCCCAAACCGGTCGCGCCGGCGGTTTCGGTGGCGTTCGACACTCCGCCCGACTTCGAGCCGCCTGACTTCGAGTCGCCTGACTTCAGGCCGACCGACTTGGCGCCTCCCGGGACCGAACTTTCGCTCTTCGGGGGCCCGCTCTTCGGGGAAGACACGATCCGGGACGACGCGATCCGGGACGGCACAGGAGTCGAGGCCGTGGGCTTGGGCGGTATCTGCCGTGGCGTCGCGGCCCCCCCACCCTTCGGCACGGAAGACGAGGCCGGCGGCCCCTTCACGGGCCCCTGGTCGGCGCCGTTGCGGCCACCGGCTACCCCACTCCGAGCACCTGCGTGAGGCGAGGAAGCCTTCGGGACTTGAGTCCCGCCACCCGCTGGCTTCGACGCGACACTCGGGACGGAAGTCTTTTTCTCCGAAGGACTTACGATCTTTTTGGGTTTCGTCATCGGGAATTGTCGCGTCGGACGGATGTCACCCCGAACCCAGACGGCAGGGTTCGCGACGGGAGAATACTCGG
>JANNRO010000284.1:0-5455 GCA_031401505.1 Planctomycetia bacterium | reverse complement strand
CCACGCGATCACCTTCATCTCGCCCCCGCACGTCGCACAGCGCAGCGGGTCCACCTCGAAGACCCTCTTCAACAGCCTCGCCCAGGCCGACCGTCGCGCCGCCTCCGCCGAGCCCGGCACGGCGGGCCGCACCGGCTCGGGGACGGCGGCGACCGGCTCGGCCGCCGCGGCGGTCGCAGCCGAAGAGCCCGCGGACGCGAGCTGCCCCGCCACCCCGTTCTTCTCCCGCACGGCGGCCCGTCGGCGATGGCTGTAGGCGCCCGAGTAGCGCACCAAATGCCTTCGAGCGTCGGGGATCTGGGTGACCACCGCGTGGACGAAGTCGAGCGCGTCCATCGCCACGGACGCTGATCCCGTCGCCGGATCGGGCGGAGTCGACACCTCCACGCGGCCGTCCTCCCGGATGGTGACCGCCCCCGTCGCGAGCGCCGGCCGCGTCACGTAGCGCGCAAGGCGCTCGAGCCCGTCGAGGTCGAACGCGTCCACCCGCGACGCCATGTACACCGAGAAGCCCGAATGCGCCCACGAGAGCAGGTTCGCCGCGAACTCCTCGGTCAGCCGCTCGGCCCCGACCAGCGCCGCGAGCAGGAGGCGGCGGAACTCCTCCTCAAGCGTCTCGGGCGACGGCCACGCGACCGCGTGGAACGTCCCGTCCTTGGAGAACACTCCCTCCGTCACGAGCGCGTGGATGTGCGGGTGGAAATTCGCGTACGAGCCGAAGGGCCGTGGTCGAGAAACGACTGGAGAACGTCCGACTGCCGAGCGTGTATGCGCGCGTCCGCGGGATCCCCTCGCGGAACCAACAAGAGAGCAACAACATGACGACGCCCAAGCGAAGCCCTGCCCCGAAGACAACCCCAACGGCCACGAAGAAGGCCACACCCACGAAGAAGCGTGCGGCGAAGGATGCCGCGACCGCCGCGACGGCGAAGGCGCTCCCGCGCGAACGCGATCCGCGCCTACGCGCGATCGGCACGACGATCACGAAGGAGTGGCACGGGAAAACGATGGAGGTGAAGTGCCTCGCCGACGGCTTCGAATTCAAAGGGACGACCTTCAAGTCGCTCTCGGCGCTCGCGAAGGAGGCGAGCGGGTTCGCGTCGGTGAACGGCTTCCTGTTTTTCGGGCTGATCCCGCGCGAGGCAGCGAAGGACAAGCCCGCGAAGGAGACGCCCGCCAAGACGAAGGGCGCGAAGCCCGCGACCGTGAAGATCGGCGGCGAGTCGAACGAGGTCGCGACGCCCGCTGGTCAGCGCGCGGCGCTCGCGGCGGCGGGGCTCACGAAGAAGGCGAAGGGCGCGAAGTGACCAAGCCGGTCACCACGGTCCAGTACGGGGGCGCCGACGCGAGTCGGTCGGCGCACTCCCCGACCGCCCCGATCAGCATGGTCGCGCGCATCGCCACGCTTCGGACGCTCGGCGTCGAGCAACTGCGCGACGAGTACCTCGCGGCGTTCGGCGAGCCGACGCGGTCCAGGAACCGGGAGTGGCTGTTCCGGTCGGTCGCTTGGCAGATCCAGGCGCTTGCCGAGGGTGGGCTGACCGAGCGCGCGAAGCGTCGCGTCGCGGAGCTCGCCCGTGACTGCGACGTCCGACCGCGGCGCGACGTGCCGAAGCCCTCGGCCCCTGACGAGCCGAAGGGAGCGACGCGCATCGTCACGATGCCACCCGTCCGAGGCGCTGGACAGCCGCTCCCCGGGAGCACGCTCGTGCGCGCCTATAAGGGCCGCGAAATCCGCGTTCGCGTCCGCGACGGCGACTTCGAGTACGAGGGCCGGAGCTTCCGAAGCCTGACTGCCATCGCGGAAGCCGTCACCGGCGCTCATTGGTCGGGAACATTGTTCTTCGGCCTGAACAAGACCGCCAAGAAGGAGCCACAGCCATCGAACCACTTCAACGTCGCTGGGCCGCTACAGCCGGTCGAAGCTCACACCGGTGCACTCGTACTCAGGGCTTTCGCTTGAAAACTAGATAAGGCGGAACGCTCTGATTGCCGTCGAGGTAGTTAGACGGTACGACTTCGGGGTTGTGCTCGTATCGTGCGCCGTCCCCCCACTTCGACGCAACTTTCTTGATTGTGGCTCCATCGACTTCCGTCACATGTGCGGCGTGACTCGCGTCCGCCCAATTGATGCTGTTGGGATTCGGTGTGACATGCTTGAAATAGACAATAACATTGCACCATTGCGGATTGCCGGTCTGGATTTCGTAGTCGGTTGTGAAGAGCGTCTCTGGATCACTCACTTCCACCGGAGGCACCCCCGGCACGGTCGCATAGTCATAGCAATTGGTCACTGACGTGGGCCCAGCGCCCGGCAACTGCCTTATCTTGCCCTCGTCGAACTCCTTCTTAAGTGGCGACGGAGGCGGAGGCGGAGGATCCCAGCGAGAGTGCGCGGCTTCGACGGCATGCTGCTGCCTTGGCTCGCGCCCGCTGGGATGAGCGCGAGCGGATCCTACCATACGTATTCTCGCGAACGTTCGCTTCCCCCTACTACCGCGACAAGTTCACGCGGGAGCAGCACACCTCAACCGGAGCATCTCAACCAGCCGAGGACTGCCGTTCCCTCACATCCTAGAGCAGGCCGTCGCCATGGAGCCGACTCCCTACGGGGCCATCCGCACGGGACTGCGATTGCGCCGCCGCGCGCGCTACCGCAAGCCGCAGGGCCACCCGGAGTCAGGGGCGTAGCCCACTACCCCCAAGGTCCCCTTGACTCGCGCAGACTATCGCGCGACCAGTTTTCCTTTTCCGACAGACCATGCGACTTGACCGGCAACGATCCGTTCGCGCAGTTCGGTCATTGAGAGCACACGTAGCCCGTCATCGAAGACGGTAGCGATGCTGTCCCGTGTTTCGCGCAGGCGATCGAGCAGTTCCGGTACGTAAGGAACAGCTGCCTCCTTACCTCCGCGAACGATGTGAACGAATCCGCGCGACCAATCAGCGTCCGAAAGCGCACGGGCGTCTCCGGGGAGCCTCCGAAGAATCTCGACAGCCCTCGGGACGTCCGGGGAGCTTGCATATGCGTACCGAATGAGAGCGACGAGGGTGAACGGGCTCTCGTTGAAGGTCTGGAGTCGATCTAGCGCGTCCGAGTCGAGGAGCGCGGCATTGCGCGCAAGCAATTCGATCGTCTCCGCGTCTCCCCAGTAGAGAGCATCGCTCCGGATCTCCGCGTCCGATTGATCGCGTAGGACACCGAACATCGCTTGGACTGTCTCGGCCGTCGCAAGCCCTGCCCGCGCCGCTCGGACGAGGAGCAGAATCGACTTGGGCATCGAATTTCGAGCCACCGCGATGATCCGCCGCTCAAGTCGACGGGCGTCGGCTTCTGACGGCCCGTGGGGGATTACCGAGAGCCAATGGAGTCCCTTGGATAGGATCCGCGTATCGGCTGGCGCATCATCGACCATCCAGGCCACCAGGCTTCCAGCCCCGTCCGCTCGCTCCGCAGGTGTCTTCAGATCGCGCGCGAAGTGGCTGGTGAGCAACTCATCCACGAGTTCGCGGTGCTCGTCGGAGGCGGCCGCTGAGGCCGCTGCGTACCAGTCGAGCGCCCCCCTCGTGCCACCCGGGAACTTCGCAAGGCTTGCGCGGAGCCACCCGAGATTCGCCCGCCACGAAGCAGGCCGCTCTCGCAGGAGAGCGGCGAGCAAGGGCGACAGGTCCGCCGCCGCAGCGTCGGGATCCCGCGCCGGGGGCTGCGGCACCCCGTCGGACGGGTGCGCTGCCAGATGTGGAGGCGTGTTGGGAGCGCCGCGCTCATCCTGGCCAATCGGTGAGTCGGGCGGGAGGCTGGAATCCCCATCGCTCACGGTGCGGTTCCAGACCGCCGTGGCAGCAGCCACGACGCCGATAAGCAGGACAACGAGGACGGCAACTCGGGTTCGGACCACGGCGTCCATATCTCCGCGGACGGTAGGTCGAGAGTCCGAGTGGATCAGCATCCGATGTCGCTGGCCTCCGGGAGGGGGTCAGGCGGGGGCGGCGTGTATCCGGGCGGATGCCCATCGTCGTCCGGCGTAGGTGCGGCGGGCGGGGGGTTGTCCCCCCCCTGCGGATCGGTACCGCCCTCCGAAGGTGACTTTGGAAGCCTGCCGGGTCGCGGCTGTCCGGCCGCCGGCGAAGGAACCGGGGCAGGTGACGGATTCTCCGTTCCACCGTTCGGGACCATTCCTCCGCCCTCGGTCGGAACTCCCGTCGGGAAGCGGCGCCACCCCGTGTCGCCGGGCTCACCGTTCTGTGGCGGATGGGCGCCGTCCGGATACGGCTGAGAGAACGGCTCCCCGACCGGTTCTGGCGGACTGTCGAACGGGTAGTTCACCACGCCACCCCCGCCATAGACGGGATGCCCCGACTTGCCCGCAACTACCCCTCCAGGGAAACAACCTCCCGGCAGGCCCGAACCGGGGGCGGCGCCGCCGCACCATCCGAATCCGATGTGGCCATGCTGGCCAGGACCTTCCGTCATAATCCGCCGCAGGAGACGTCCGAGCCACTCCCACCGGCGTTTCAGATCGGGTCCCGATAAACCGTCCGTGAATCCATCCAACGGGCCCGTCGCGCTTCCGTGTCCATAGAACTCCACGTGTCGGTACTGCGGGGGCGGTTCCTTCTTCGCCTGCGCCAGCAACCAGCACAGATACGCCTGCATGCTCGAGAAATACCTGATCTCGACATCAAAACCTTCCTCTGTAAGCTCCGATGCGCGCTGACCGATACCCTGCCCCATCGCACCGTTCGGCGACGTGTCCGACGGTGAGTTGGGAGATGCGGGATCTGGAGCGTGTTCGGTGCTTCCCTCCACCCCGTCCTTGGGCTGGGCCCCGATCACGGGAATCAGGACCTTGGGGCGCGGAGGCGGAGGTGCGGGATCGTCTGCCCGCGACTCCTGCACTCGGCCGCCGGTGAGCACCGTTAGTATGAGCAGGAGCGTCATGTAGAGGCGGCGGAGGCGGATCGGTATCACGGATTTGTCCCTCGGGGATGGGTAGAGTACGCCCGCGTTCTTCGAAGTCACAAACTGTCGGGGCCGCCGAGGCTAGGGCGGGGGGACGAGGCCTACCGCCCCCCCCGAACAGCACCGCCCCGTCCCGGTTCTGCAGCATCACCCGCACGGCTTCCCCCTCGGGGACGCCTCGGTCGAGGCGGATCTGCGAGGCGACGCGCCAGACGAGCGAGCGGCTTGGCGCGTCCTCGTGCGCCTCATCTCGAACCGCTGTTCCGCGCCACAGACGAGACACCCGGCGAGGGAGAACCCTTGGAGAAAAGGGGAAATGATGCATAGGGATTTGAATCGGCCCCGCGGGGTGGCGCTCGACGACACGGATGAACGCGGATGACCATCCTACGCACCTTCGACCCCTCCCGGGAGGGGTCGAAGGTGCTCGCGGATCCCGGTTGCGCCCCCGTCGCCCCCTTTGTCCGCTCTGCGCCGCGCTCGGCCCAGACC
>JANNRO010000283.1:0-7183 GCA_031401505.1 Planctomycetia bacterium | reverse complement strand
CCCCCGGCGCCCGGCCGTACATCGTCGCCAAGTCCGACGAACGCTACACGTGGACGGCCTACGAGCCTCGACCGGCCGATCTCGTCCTGACACCGGAGGAGCGGCGATTCGCCGCGCCCTTTGCCGGCGCGATCCTGGTCGAGCCCCACGTCCTCGCCAAGCCCCACGCCAACAAGCGTTGGCCGTTCGACCGCTGGCAGGCGCTCGTCAACGACGCGAGGCTTCAAGGTCGCCGCTTCGTGCAATGCGGGCCCGCGGGCACGATCGGGTTGCGCAACGTCGTTCCCGTCGAGACGTCGACGTTTCGGCGGGCGTGCGCCTTGATCTCGGTGGCGCGCGCGTTCGTCGGGACCGAGGGCGGGCTCATGCACGCGGCCGCGGCCACCCGGACGCCGGCCGTGATCCTGTGGAGTGAATTCACCTCGCCCGACGTGTCGGGGTATCGCGCGCTCGTCAACCTGCGGCACGCGGGAACGGCCTGTGGATCGCGCCGACCCTGCGCGGCGTGCGCTTCGTCGATGGACGCGATCCGGGTCGACGAGGTGGTCGTTGCGCTACTGGGGTTGCTCGCGCGGGCGTGACCGGGTACGACGGTTCTTCGACGTCGTCTCGATGACCCGTCTCCCGAATCCCCCGTGCTCGGCACGTCGCCGGAAGTCCCGATGTCCCGTCTCCGCTCCGTGATCCTGCCGTCGATCCTCGCGCCTGCGTGCCTCGCGATCGTCTTCGGTGCCATCGGGTGCGGCGGCGGAGGCACGTCGGGGGCGGTCGGACTCGGGCCCCGGGTCCCGGTTTCGGCACTCACGTTTCCGCTGGCGGCTCCCAAACCAGGCAGTGTCGCCGCCGTCGACGCCTTCCCTCTCCTGACGGGCAACTTCGACCTGCCGGTCTTCGTGACGACCGCGCCGGGTGACGATGGCCGACTCTTCGTCGTCGAGCAGCGCGGACGCATCCGCGTGATCGAGAATCCGGCCCAAGCGACGTCGTACACGACGTTTCTCGACATCACCGATCGCGTGACCACGGGTCTCGGAGAGGACGGGTTGCTCGGACTCGCCTTCGACCCCGACTATGCGACCAACGGGCGCTTCTACGTCAATTACGTCGCGCCACGCTCGGCGACGCAAGGGACCATCGTCTCCCGGTTCGAGCGCACGTCCGCCACGAGCGCCGATCCGGCGTCGGAGGTCGTGCTGCTGCGGTACGCGCAGCCGCATGCGATCCACAGCGGGGGCATGCTGGCGTTCGGTCCCGATGGCTGCCTCTATGTCGCGAGCGGAGACGGAGGGTCCGGGGGCGAGCCGGTGACCCACGCGCTCGACCTCGGCTCGTGGCTCGGCAAGGTGCTCCGCATCGACGTCCGCACGACGACGCCCGGGCTCGCGTACGGCATTCCACCGACCAATCCGTTCGTCGGGGCGATCGGTGCCCGTCCCGAGATCTACGCCTACGGGCTGCGCAATCCCTGGCGCTTCTCCTTCGATCGCGTCGGGGGCGCGCTCTGGCTCGGCGACGTCGGACAGAACGAACGCGAGGAAATCGACGTCGTCACGCGCGGTGGAAACTACGGCTGGAAGGCCCGCGAGGGCAGTGTGCCCCACACGGCGTCCGAGCAGGGCCGGGGCCCCTTCATCGAGCCGCTCCACGAGTACGACCACGGCACGGGCAGCTGCATCATCGGGGGCTACGTCTATCGCGGGCGCGCGATGCCGTCCCTCGAAGGTGCGTACATCTACGCCGACTATGCCGCGGGTCAGGTCTGGGCGCTCTCGAGCGACGGCGCGCACGTGACGTCGAACGTGGAGTTGATCAACCTCCCGGGCGTCTCCTCGTTCGGCGAGGACGCCGACGGAGAGCTCCTGGTCTGCCGCCACAAGCTCGGGCGCATCCAGCGACTCGTGTCGAAGGCGGCGACCGCGTCCGCCCCGTTTCCACAGACGATCTCGGCGTCGGGCATCTACGCGAACCTCGAGACGCTCGAGCCGAGCGCGGGGCTCGTCCCCTACGACGTGAACGCGCCGCTCTGGTCGGACGGCGCGGAGAAGGACCGCTACCTCGCGCTTCCGGGTGTCGAGCGGATCGGCTGGCGAGCGGACGACGCGTGGGCATTTCCCCTCGGCACGGTGCTCGTCAAGACGTTCCGGCTGCCGCGGGTCCGGGGGGTCGAGTCGACGGCGATCCGCGTGGAGACGCGAGTCCTCCTCCTCTCGCCCGACGGCTGGGAGGGCTACTCCTATCGCTGGCGTGACGATCAATCCGACGCCGACCTGCTGGCCGGCTCCGACACGCGCGCGATTACCGTCCTCGACGAGTCGGCCCCCGGAGGAGCCTACGAACAGACGTGGCGGTTTCCCAGCCGCGGCGCCTGCACCAGTTGCCACACCGCGGCGGCCGGATTCGTGCTCGGCCTGACGACACGCCAGTTGAATCGGGACTTCGCCTACGGCGGCGGCGTCGACAACCAACTGCGGGCATGGAATCGCGCCGGCCTCTTCGACGCCGGTGTTCCGATCAACCCGGCCTGGCTCCCGGCCCACCCTCTCACCTCCGACGCATCCGCGCCGATCGCGGCGCGCGCCCGCGCCTATCTCGACGCGAACTGCGCGATGTGCCATCGACCGGGCGGGCCCGCGATCACGGCGATCGATCTGCGCTCGACGGTCACGGTCGGCGCCATGAACCTCGTCGGGGTCGCCCCTCGGTTCGGCGACGTGGGGCTTGCGAGTCCGTTGCTCGTCCGACCGCACGACCATGGCAGTTCGACGCTCTGGGCGCGCATGCATACGACCGGGGCCGACCGCATGCCGTCGATCGCCTCGTCGATCGTGGATGTCGAGGGCTCGGCGCTCGTCGCCGCGTGGATCGACGCGGGGCCGTAGACCCTCGACGCCGTCAACCGCGGCTTTCTACCCGGTTCGAACGGCCGACGGGGCCCACGTCCGACGCACGAGATCGATCACCCTCGAGTCGTCGGTCAATTCGGGGTGGAACGTCGCCGCGAAGACGCGACCCTGTTGCACGAAGACCGGCTCCCCGTTCCAACGGGCGAGTACGTCGACGCCCGGCCCCACGCGCCGGATGCGCGGCGCGCGGATGAAGAGCGCCCGGTAGTCGGGCTCGAGCACGGCTTCGAACGAGTCGATCTGACGACCAAAGGCGTTGCGTTCGACGCCGATGTCGAGCAGTCCCCACGACGGCTGTGCCGGGTTCGTCACGTCCGCGGCCAGCAGGATCGCGCCCGCGCAGGTGCCGAACACGACCCCGCCGCGCGCGAGGAGGCGGTGCACCGCCTCCTCGATGCCCGAGCCATCAAGCAGATTCAGGAGCGTCGTCGACTCGCCACCGGGCAGCACCAGCAGATCGACCGCGTCCACCTCGGCTGCCGTGCGCACCTCGGCGGCGCCACCGAGCGCCTTGGCATGGGCCGCGAAATCGCCCTGAAGCGCCAGCACGCCCGCGCGCACTACCAGCCTCGGGTCTGAAGCAGCGACTCCTTCGGGATCTGGCCGATCTCGAGCCCCGGCATCGCGTCACCCAGTTCGGCCGAAACCTCCGCCAGGACCTTCGCATCGCGAAAGTGCGTCGTCGCGCGCACGATCGCCTTCGCACGCGCCGCGGGGTCGCTCGACTTGAAGATGCCCGAGCCCACGAACACGCTCTCGGCTCCCAGCCGCATCATCAACGCCGCGTCCGCCGGTGTCGCGATGCCGCCCGCCGCGAAGTTGGGGACGGGGAGCTTGCCGTTCTGTGCGACCCATTTGACGAGTTCATACGGCGCGCCCAGGTCCTTCGCCGTCTTCACGAGTTCCTCGGGACGCAGCAGCGTCAACCGCCGGATCTCCGACGTGACCGAGCGCATGTGGCGGACGGCCTCGATGACGTTGCCCGTGCCCGCCTCGCCCTTCGTACGAATCATTGCCGCACCTTCCGCGATGCGGCGCAAGGCCTCGCCCAGATCGCGGCAGCCGCAGACGAACGGCACGCGGAACGCGTGCTTGTCGATGTGGTAGGCCTCGTCGGCGGGGGTCAATACCTCGCTCTCGTCGACGAAATCGACCCCCAACGCTTCCAGGATCTCCGCCTCGACGAAGTGCCCGATGCGGCACTTGGCCATCACCGGGATCGAGACCTCCTTCTGGATCTCGCGGATCTTCGAAACCGGCGACATGCGCGCGACGCCGCCCTGCGCGCGGATGTCCGATGGCACGCGTTCGAGCGCCATCACGGCGCACGCGCCCGCCGCCTGCGCCACGCGCGCCTGCTCGGCGTTGACGACGTCCATGATCACGCCGCCCTTCAGCATCTCGGCGAGACCGGTCTTCAGTTTCAAGGGTGCGGGGGGTGCGGACATGGCGGGTTCCGGGATGGGTGTGGGCAACGGGAGAGGGCAGCGGGAGAGGGGAGCGGGAGAAATCAGACGGGCGTGCCGGGCGACGAAGACGTCCCTCGCGCGCGCAGGTCGGCGTGAGCGCGGGCGATGCGGCGCACGCCCTCGCGGATTTCGTCGGGCGTCGCGCGGGCGTACCCGCAGCGGAACGAGTCGGAGAAGCGACCGTCGATGTCGTGGATCGGCCCGGGGCCGATCGCGACGCCGTGGGCGAGTCCGCGCAGGAAGAGATCGACGCTCGACGTGCCGTCGGGCAGCGTCACCCAGAGCTGGAACCCCCCCGAGGGGCGCGTGAAGGTCGTTCCCTTGGGCATTTCCTTCGCGAGCGCGGCGAGGAGCGCGTCGCGGCGCTCCCGATACGTCGCTCGAACCGACGCGAGATGGGCCTCGTATCCGTCGTCGAGGAACGCGGCCGCCACCGCCTGAACCAGCGACGGGCTCCCGAGGTCCATCGCGCGCTTGAACGGACGCAGCGCTTCGATCAGGGGCGCGTCGGCGACCAGATACCCGACGCGCAGCCCCGTCATGAACGACTTCGAGACCGAGCCCACGAGGATGCGCCGTCCCGGCGGCAATTGACTGAAGAGGCTCTCGGGCGACTCGCCTTCGAAGCGCAGGTCGCGGGCGATCGCGTCTTCCATCACGACGGCGTCCGATTCCTTGACCCAGGCAACCAGTTCGCGCCGACGATCGGCGGTCATCGTGCGCCCGGTCGGATTCTGGAAGTCGGGGCAGGTGTGGAGCACCGACTTCGCGTTCCCGGCGGCCGCGCGCACGGCGGCGACGTCGATCCCGTCCGCGTCCCACGGCACGGTCGCGACCGAGTGACCGAAGAGGAGGAATGCCTGCGGGGTGCCGATGAACGTCGGCGTCTCGCCGATGAATGCGCGCTCCTCGTCGCGGGCCCAGGCCGCGACCAACGACGCCGCCTGTTGCGAACCGTTCGTGATGAGTACCTGCTCGGCGTCCACGTGGATGCCGGTTCGGCTGAGCATCGTGACGATCGCCTTGCGAAGTTCGGGCAGGCCCGACTCCCCGCCGTAGCCGTAGAGCCGGCGCGGGTCTTTCGCGAGCACCTGCCGCGTCAATCGCTCGAGCAACCCTTCGTCGATCGACTCGGTGCTCGGCACCCCGCCGACGAGGTCGATCGTTCCGGGCTTTCGCTCGAGTCGGATCAAGTCGCGCAGGCTCTTGGCGTATCCCTCGCGCACGCGACGAAGCGCGCGGGTGGAGTCGGACGCCTGAGGCGGGGGGGTGGGGGCAGCGGGGGAGGGAGGACGGCGCGAACCCCTGGAGGGGGAGGCGGGCCGGCCGTCGGTTACGAACGTCCCGCGCCCGACGTGGGCTGAGACGAGTCCCGCGTCTTCGAGGCCGCGGAAGGCCTTGACGACCGTCAGTTTGTTGATTTTCAGACCCTTGGCGACGTCGGCGACGGAGGGAAGCCGGTCTCCGGGGCGCAGGTGGCCGCGGTCGATGGCGCCCCGTACCGAGGCGTCGATCCGCTTCCAGAGGGGGTCGGCGGTGGGTCCCAAGAGGGCGGGTTTCCAGGGCATTCGAGACATGTACTATGGTGTATATCGTGGGTCAAGTGGAAATCGAGGCCGATGCGGGTGCCGGGGCGCCCGACCGGTCGGAATCCCGGCGGTCCGCGACTTCGGGGGAGAATCGGTCCCGTGGCACTCGCCGTCTCGGTCGTCATTCCCACGTTCAACCGCGCGCACCTGATCGAGCGATCGATCCGGTCGGCGCTCGCGGCCATGGCGCCCGGGGACGAGTTGATCGTGGCCGACGACGGCTCGACCGACGGGACCGACGCCTTGATGGCGACGTGGGCCGATCGCGTGCGGTATCTGAGACTCCCGCACGGGGGGGCCGGGCCCGCGAGGAACGCCGGGTTGCGGGCCGCGAAGCACTCGCTGGTCTCGTACCTCGATTCGGACGACGAGTGGTTCCCCGACATTCTCCGGCTTCAGCGCACGGTGATGGAAGCGCGACCCGACGTCGTCTACGTGTTCAGCGACTTCGCGGTGCGGGACGAGAACGGCGTCGAGCATCGGCGCTATCTCCCGCGTTGGCAGGAGCGGCCGCGACCATTGGGAGACGTGTTGGGAGCCGGCGTGCCGTACTCGACGTTCGGTCCGCTACCTCCCGGCCGCGCCGATTTTCCCGTTCACTTCGGCGATCTCTATCCCGCCGAACTCGACGACAACTTCGTCGCGACGTTCACCTTCTGCGTGCGCCGCGGCACGAAGCACGACGACTTGGAGTTCGTCGAGGATCTCCCGTACTGCGAGGACTGGGAGTACTTCGCCCGGCTTGCGAAGGCGGGCCCGGTCGCCTTCCTCGACACGGAGACCGCCATCCAGTACGGGCATTCGGGACCCCGGATCACGAAGACGGATCCATACGTGATGGCCGGCGGCCGACTCACGATGATCGAGCGCGTCTGGGGCTCGGACCCGGCGTTTCTCGCGAAGCACCGCGACGCCTACGACGCGACGGTCGCGCGCCTCCACGTCGTGCGCGCGAAGCGTTGCTTGAAGCGTGGCGAGGCCAAGGAGGCCCGCGCCGAATTGAAAGCCGCGAAGTCGGCGCCGCTGCGCTTGCGCGCGCTCGCCCGCCTCCCGGGCTCGCTCGTCAAGGCGGCGCTCGCATTGTTGACCGACGGGTAGGTCGGCGGAAGTGTCGCGCAGGCGAGCAGGTGCATGACCGTCATTGCGCGGTCCCAGTCCCGGAGCGGAGGGATGCGCCTGCACGAGCAATGGAGCGCCGCTGAAGGGAGATTCAGGCTGAAGC
>JANNRO010000282.1:0-13690 GCA_031401505.1 Planctomycetia bacterium | reverse complement strand
CAGGCCCGTCTCGAAGAACTCATGAAACGACGAGCGTCGCCCGACGAACGACTGAGCCGCCAGCGCCACCGCGCCGTACAGGCCGGCCAGCCCATGAACGATCAACAAGGTACAACTCACCGCCCCCGCCGGCAGACAGTCCGGCGATCGTAGGCGTGCGACACCCCGGGAGAGTCCGAAGGCGTACGCGGCAATCAGCGCGAAAAAGACGATTCCTGACCAGGGCCTCGGAATGATCCGTGCACCTTCGAAGAGCGCGCGGTCCGGAGTGTGGAACCCCTCGTAGATCGCGCCGACGACCGAGGTGGCCAACAACAGTGCCAGCAACATCGCGGTCGCGAGATACACCAGTTGGGCCACTCTCGCGAACTTCGGCGGTGGCCCGTCGGGCCCGTCGAACGAGCGGGCGGTTCGCCAACGAGGACGTCCGAGCGCCAGCGTGCCGAGGGACTTCGCAAGTGCGTCCGTCACGACGCCAGCATACGGCGTCGACGCCGCGCAGCCGATGCTCTACGGAGATCGAGTCGTTGAGAGCCCGAATTCCGTGATCGCCAGGACCGCCCGCCTCGCCTGTGCAGTCATCCTTCTTTCAGCGGTCGGAGGGTGGGCGCTGTTCCAGCGACGGGGCCCCGGTGGGCTCGGACGTGCCGCCGTTCTGCTACCGGTGGCCCCGTCCGTGAACGCGCCGATCGTCGATCCAGCGGGCATGACCATCGGCTCGCGGTTCGCACCGCCGCCAGGCTATGCGCGCGTCGCCGCGGGACCGGAGTCGCACGCCCATTGGCTTCGATCGCGCCCGATGAAGCCCGACGGGGCACCCGTCCGACTCTTCAACGGATCGTTGAAAGCGCGACAGGACGTCCACGCCGCGGTGCTCGACCTCGATCCGGGCACGCGCGACCTCCAGCAATGCGCCGACGCGGCCATCCGACTGCGGGCCGAGTACCTCTACGCCGCCGGACGGATGGACGACATCGCTTTCCACTTCACGAGCGGCTTCCCCTGTGCGTTCTCCGATTGGCGGACGGGACACCGCGTGTCGGTCAGGGACTCCGACGTCCGTTGGGTGACGGGTGGCGGCAACGATTCGTCGGCGGCGTCGCTGCGGCGGTACCTGGACCTCGTCTTCACCTACGCGGGCACGGCGTCGCTGCCTCGTGACGTCGAGTCGGTCGCCGCGGGCGCCGGACCCGAACCGGGCGACCTCTATCTCCATCCCGGCTCCCCCGGCCACGCGATGACGGTCATCGACGTGGCGGTGAGAGGCGACGACCGAGTGATGTTGCTCGTGCAAAGTTACATGCCGGCGCAGGAGATCCACGTCGTGCGAAACCCCGCGTCCACCGACGGAAGTGCCTGGATCCGTGTCGGCGAGGGACCGGTGCTGGTGACGCCGGAGTGGCGTTTCGCCTGGTCGGAGCTTCGCCGCTTCCGCCCCCCCCGCTGACGGTCCTACACGTCCTACAAGTCTTTCTCGGAAGTGTCTGACACTTCCTGGAAAACGTTGTAGGACGTGTAGGACGGACTCAACGAAGGCGGAGGCGGCGTAGCACGAGCGGACGTCCGGTCGCGAAGACGGCGTCCCCGCGCTGCTCCAAGTATGCGCGCAACACGTCCGTCGAAGCCGAGAGCGTGACCGAAAGAAACGGGTCCGAGGTGGGCAGCGCTTTCCACGCGTCCGACTTCCCCGGAATCTTGCCTGCCTTTACGTCGGCGTCGACCGCCTTCTCGTCCATCGCTAGGACGCGCAGCGTGTCGACGTCGGGCATCTCATAGCGGACCACGAACCAAGTTGCGACCTTCGAGTCGGATTTCTCCTCGAGAGGGTGCCGTAGGCTCGCGTAGTCCTTTCGGTCGATCGTGGTCGCGGTGAATTCGTCACGCGACGTCTCGAGTTGCTTGTCGGCGCGGAGCGTCACGCCGACGAGTTCGAAGACGCGCTCCGCATCCTTCTTGCGGCCGATGGCCAGGATCGATTCCTTGTGCGGAGAAGAGGATTTTTCGGTCGCCGAGGCGTCGTCGTCGACCTGCCAGAACCCGACCAGCCGCTCGTCGTACCGGCTCGTCGCGTCGTCGGACGCGGGCGCCGTCGAAACGACGCCCCCGCACCCCGAGAGGACCGCCGCGAGAATCGGAAACACCTGCAGGCTCAGTCTCGTCATGTTGCCTCCCACTCCGATGCCCGTCGCAAGGCCCCCCCGGGCAGGGACCCGCGCCGTCCCCCTCGGGAATCGGCGAGGCGCCGGTGCAATGCGTGCGTTGCTAGGATACGCGGGGGTTCGGCGCCGTTGGACGCAGCCCCCCCGGGTGGAGGGCACACCATGACGAGCACGTGGCAACGTCGGGTCCGGATGGCGGGACTCGCGGCGGTTGGCATCGCGGCACTGGCGGCGGGGCCGCTCGAGGTGACGGCGGGGCCGAAGCCGACGCCCCCCAAACCGACGCCCGAGAGCGCGCGCGTCGAACTCGGCCGACGGCTCTTCTTCGATCCCGCGGCGAGCCGCACGGGCACGAGGTCGTGCGCCGACTGCCACGACCCGGCGCACGGCTACTCCGACGTCGAAGCGATCTCGCGCGACGCCCGCGGTGCCACGCCGCGGCGCACCCAGACGCTGGTCGACTGTGTCGACAGCCCGACCATGGACTGGCTCGGCGCGTTCAAGCGCATCGAGGACGTCGTCGCCGCGCGCTCGGAAACGGGTCCCGCGACCCCGGTACCCCCGTACTACGGCGGGGTGATCACCCCCACCGACCCGTCGCTCCAGTTCGTCTCTCCCCAATTGACCGACGCGCAGATCCCGTTGCCTCATCAGGTGCTGTCGGCGTCGGGGCGCTACCGCAACGCCTTCGAAGCGGCCTACTCCGAGTCGAAGCCGACGCCCGAACGGGTCGTCGGCGCGATCTCGGCCTACTGCCGGTCGATCAAGAGCGGGGAGTCGGCCTACGACCGCTATGCGGCGGGCGACAAGGCGGCGCTCTCGCAGGCCGCGATCCGCGGGCTCGAGTTGTTCCAGGGCAAGGCGGCCTGCTCGTCGTGCCACTCGATGGAAGGGAAGCGCGCGACGTTCAGCGACTACAAGTTCCATCAGACGGGGCTGCGCGAGGTGGCCGCGTCGACCGGTCCCGCCACCTTCGCCCTCACCCCGGCGTTTGCGAACCAGATCGCGGCGATCCTGCGCAAGGCCGGTGTGCGCAATCTGCCCCCGGAGCCCGGCACGCCACTTGTGTTGCCCGCTCCGCCTCCGCCCCCCGTCGTCGCCACCCCGCGCGGTGGGTTCAAGACGCCCACGCTGCGAGACGTCGCCGAGCGCGCGCCGTACATGCACAACGGGTCGTTGAAGACGTTGGAGGCGGTCGTCCGCTTCTTCCTCCCGGGCCGAACGGGCGATCGAACCGACGACATGATGCCGACCTACGCCGCGAACGAGGCCGAGATCAGCGACATCGTCGAGTTCTTGAAGTCGCTGTCGAGCGCGACGCGTCCCGGCGCGCCCCGCGTCGCCTGGTCGCAGCGGGCGAGACGGACGCAACTTCACGTCGTCGACGTCAACGGGCGTGCGCTCCCGAGGTGGCCGATCGTTCTCACGGCCGCGGGCGATACGCTCCCGGGAGCTCCGGCCCAGCGCGAGACGCTGCGTCTCGTGACCGACGGCGACGGCTGGGTCTCCTACGCGCCTCCGCTCTCGACGCACGTGCGCGTCGTGCTCGAAGGCGGGCTCCAGCCCGAGGGCGGTTGCTGGATTCCCGATACCTGCACCTCGACGCGCGTGACGCTCCCGATCTCGGGGACCGGTCACATCCGCGTGACGATGCCCGCCGACGCGCCGGTGCCCGAGACGCTCGAATTGGCCCACGAGGGCGCGACGATCTTCCCCGATCGCCGCGAGCCCAAGACGACGCTGCGCAAGGACGCGGTCGTCGAAGTCAGCGGCGAGAAGATCGTCGTCTACTCGGGCGTCGTGCGCACGGACGTGCTGCCGACGTCGACGCTCAGACTGCCCCCGGGCTTTCGGAGCGGGGGCAAACGCGTGGAACGGGTGACCATGGGCCCCACGACGACGATCGCACTGCGCTTCGAGAGGTAGCTTCGAGCGCTCGATCCGAGCGCTCGTCGTCCCGCGGGACGGCTCACTCCTGCGCGACGTCGTGGGCCGCGAAGGCCATGCCCAACAATGCCACCAACGCCACGAGAATCGCGACCTGAGCGGCCGTCAGGAGGGCGGCGAGGGCAATCCAGCCGAAGCCGAGCGCGTGGAAGATCCAGCCGAGCCCGCTGATCAAGACGAGGTCGGCGAGCAGGAAGACCATCTGGAGGAGCGTGGCGACACCGGTGCCCTTGCCACCGAGGAAGTGCGCGAGATTGACGACCGCGATCACGCCGCACGCAACCGGCCCGCAGACGACGAGGGCCGGGGGCACCCACCACACGGGAATTCGGCCGAGTGCCGCGAAGACGATGAGCACCAGCGCCTGAACCGCAACGGTCAGCGCCGCGGGCACGGCGAGTTCGGCTGCAGCGAGGCGCGAGCGGGAGACGGGGAGCGTTTTCAACCGGGCCATCTGTTCGCCTTCGCCGCGGAAGTCGAACCGGAAGTACGACGCGAGGAAGAACGGGAGGATGCCCGTCACGCCGAGCGCCGCCATGGGCTCGCTCCGGCCCGAGAGGAACGTCGGAATGAAGATCACGAGCACCAGCGCGACCGAGACGAAGACCTTGAGTCCCGACCGTCGCGCGACGATCCAGTTGCGCCACGCGACGGCCCCGGCGCCCTGGAAGACGCCCAACGACGGAAGCGCCCGGCCCGACGACGGCCGCTTCGCGGGGGTCAACGCGTCGAGCCCCTTGCCGCTCTTGATGCGCGCCTTGATCGATGCAAGCCGGTCGCTGGCGCCGATCGACGCTTCGAGGAAGTTCACCTGGAGCGAGAGGAGACCCGCGAGCGTCACCCCGCACACCGCCAGCGCGCCGAGCAGGGCCGGAAGTGCGGCCGAGAGACTCGGGGCGGACGCCAGGTCCGCCGCCGCGACCGCCGGATAGAACGCGATGCGCGCCGCGGGCGAGGTCGCGATCGAAGCGATGATCGCGCGGAAGCCGCCCATGCCGGTCATGACCGAGGCGATCAGACCGAGCAGGACGAACGCGACGAGGGTGGCGACGACGCGGAGCGGTCCACGCATGCGCCGCCACGTCGTTTCGCCGACCTCGATCGCGAGGATGGATGCAGCGAGTCGTACGTGAGTGGCGGTGACTTGACACAGTGCGGCGCCGACGAAGCCGAGCACCGGGTTGTGCATCTCGGCGCCGAAGAACGCGATCGGCAGCACCGCCGAAAGCGCGGTCGCCGGATAGAGTCCCGCCAGGTGGTGAAGCACCAGTGCGCGTCGACCGAAGGGGCCCGCGAACAGGAACTCCACGTCGGCCGGGGTGAAGGCGAGTCCGCGCTCGGTGAAGCCACCGAGCACCGCCATCACCATCACGATGGCGAGGTACGACGTGAGCAGCGCCGTCGCCTCGGCCTCCGATCGGGCGCCGAATTGCCAGGATTGCGAGATGCCGAACAGCAGGAACGCGACGACGCCCAGACGAAGCACGAGACCGAGGAGCTTTTTCGGCTTCCCGAGCCCCGAAAAGAACCGCTTGAGGGCGTTCTTGCGCGTCGTGACCCAGAGATACGGAAGCGCCCGCCTCAAGGCGTCGGGCCGGGACCGGGACCCTCGGTGATCGCGAGGAACACATCTTCGAGGCTCGCGTCGCTTCCCGACGTCGAGGCGGCGCGGATCTCGTCGAGCGTCCCGAAGGCGCGGCGCGTGCCGCGGTGAAGCACGAGCACGCGGTCGCAGAGTCTCTCGACGAGTTCCATCAAGTGCGACGACAACAGCACCGCGGCACCGGCCTTCGCACGCACGGCGATCGACTCGCGCATGTTGCGGATGGCCTTCGGGTCGAGCCCCGTCAACGGCTCGTCGAGAAGAATCGCCCTCGGCTCGTGGAGAAAAGCGCACCCAATGGCGAGCTTCTGCTGCATGCCACGGGAGAGCGTCGAAGCGAGTTCGTCCTTCTTCTCGAAGATCTCCATTTCGCGCAGGAGGTCGTCGAATCGCGCCTCGGCGCCCTCCACACGGTAGGCGAGTGCCGTGAAACGCAGATGCTCGACGACGGTCAGGAGATCGAACGGATGCGGCGTGTCGGGCACGTACGCGAGGAGGCGTTTGGCCGCGACGGGATCGCGGGCCATGTCGATGCCGCCGATCGAAATGGTCCCGCGATCGGGCTTCAGGATCCCCGCGAGCGCGCGGAGCGTGGTCGTCTTCCCGGCGCCGTTGGGCCCCACGAGCCCCACGATCTCCCCGGGCCGGACGTCGAACGTGAGATCCGACACGGCCGCGAGGTCGCCGAACCTCTTGGAGTAGCCCTGAACTTCGATCATGAAGCGCGCGCCCCGAGGGGTGCGCGATGCTACCCGCCCTTCGCCTCCGGAGAGTGTCTGACACTCTCAGGAGAGCGAGACGTGCGATCCACGGCGGGTCGGACGCAGGTCCCGTCCGCGATTCGTGATGGACGCGACATGCGACGGCACCGCGCCGCGTCGCCTCCCGAGAGTGTCTGACACTATTGGGAGGCGAACTTGCGCGGCGGGCCGCCGACGTCGAGCCGAGGTGCGATTACCTCCCGCTCGGAACCGGGGCTTCTTCGATGACGGGTTGCGTGGGAGCCATTTGCTTGGACACGGACTTGACCATGGTCTTGACCAATCCCACGACCGCACCGACGTCGACCGAAAGCCCGCCCCGGTAGACCCGCCCGTCGGCGGTGCCATGGAGGAGCAACGGAATCGGGGCGCCCGGCGCAACGCGAGGCCCGTCGGTGGTCGCCCCGGCGCCGTCCGGCTTCGTCATCGCGCTGACCATGCTCCCGATTCCGTCGATCACGGATCGGAGTTCGACACGCACGAGAAACGAGGGCTTTCCTCCCGCCTTCGCCATCGCGGACGACAACTCGGAGGGCATCTTCTTCGTGGGATTCTGCGCCGCGGCGATCGCACTCGCCATCAAGCCGTCATCGTCGCCGATCACGGAGACGATGCGCTTGCCGATCGCGGCCGTGCGGACTCGGAATCCGTTCCTGCCGAACATCGAGTTCATCGAGCCTTCCATGCGCGCCGCCATCTCCGGATCGGCAACTCCCTGCCCTTGCGCCGCGAGCATCTTCTGCCAGTCGAACCGCATCGTCATGCCGCGCACCTCGACGCCCGCGATCGTGGTCGGGGGCGACTCCTCAACGATGGCGCCGGCCTTCGCCGCTGCATCGCGATACGGTCCGCCCTTCAACATTTCGTCCCATTTCGCGAAGAACGCCTTCGGGTCCTTGGCGGTCACGACGGTCACGCCCTCGATGCCGGACGTGCCCATGCTCATGCCCATCGCCATACCGCCTTCGAGCAGGGCATACATCTCGTTCGCCTGCGCCATCATCTGGCGGAAGGAGTCGCGCGAGTTCTCCGGCATCGCGGAGATCACCGCGTCCGTGAGTTTGGAAGCCCACTTCATCATGTCTTCGAACTGGAGCGCCGCGAGCGCCACGATCGGATAGTCCTTCGGCAGGCAGGCGGCGAGCGACGCGAGATCGACGTCGGAGTTCAAGAACTTCGTCGTGCCCCCTCCCTCCTTCGCGGTGAACGCCGCGTCGAGGTTGACGACCGATCCTTCGACGCGGATGCCCAGATCCAGCCGCTCGGCCGTGTTCAGGAAGTCCCTGAGCCCGCTGACCATCGACTTCATGACATCGGCCGAGGCCGCGGCGCCTTGCGGCCGCGGGGGGCGACCCGGCATCGAGGTGCCGTCCGCCGCACCGCTCATCTGCCCCAAGCCTTCGTCGATCTGCTTGCGGAACGTCGAGACGACGCGAGCGAGGTCGAGTCGAATCGACACGTCCCCCGCGAGCAGACCCTCGACGAGTGCGGAAGGCCGGTCGGAGGGAACGAACCCGGGTGCCATCGACAGCGCGAGGAATCGGCCGCGCACGACGGGGGCGGGCTGTCCGGGCTGAAGTTCGCCGAACGACTTCTTCGCCGCCGCGCCATCGCGTACGGCGACGACGAACGTGGGCGAGGGCGGAGACTTGTCACCGCCGCCGGCCGAAATCGCGACGAGGACCGGACCGGACGGATCGAGCTGACCGAACGCGGGTCCGAGCACGTCCTTCAGGATGTCGGCGACCCGCAACTCCTTGGCGGCCTCGGGGTCGATGGCTCCGACGAGCGCTTTGGCCTTTGCTTCGAGGGCATCGAGCGAGGGGGCGTAGACCACGCCGAGCGCGTCCCCCGGCACGAGATGGGCGAGATCCGAATCGACGGGCGGGGCAAGGCGCACGCCGACAGCCGACGAACCGCCGGAACCCTTCGAGTCACCCTGACCGCAACCGAGCAAGCCGGACGCGGCGATCAGTGCGAACGTTGTCAATCCTCGGTAGCGCATCGTCGGAGTCTCCTGGGGGCGTTCCGACCCTCATGATCGCATCGGACGTCGAAAGCGCCGAATCCGAAGTCGGCACCGCGTCTCCGTGGCGAAATCGCGACCGGCACGTCGGTTGAGCGCAGGCACGGTCCCCTGAAGACGTTGCTACCGCCTGCCCTCGGCGCGGGCGATCGGGCGTCGCTATGCGTGCGCGTCCATCTCCCGAAGTCGGCGGGCGAGACCGCGAATCACCGAAACGGCGAAGCCCGGCGTCTCCTGGACGAGACGGAGGAACTTTTTCTCGTCGAGGGCGACGAGCCGCACGTCGCTCACGGCGATCGCGGTCGCGCTCCGGGGCGACTTGTCGACGAGAGACATTTCGCCGAAGAATCCACCGGGACCGACCTGTTCGAGCGTGCGGCCATCGATTTGGATGTCGACCCGTCCCTCCTGGATGATGAACATCCGGTCACCGGGAGTCCCCTGGCGAATCAGGACGGTTCCGGCAGGGTGCGTTTCGGAGTCGGGAGCGTGGCGGAAGAGTTCCATGCGAGGAGTCAACCGTATCGACGTGAAGACAGAGTAAAGAATGGGTTCGTGCGTCCGGGCGGGGGGATGCACCAGCGGCACCCGGGTGGACACAACGCGCGCGGACCCGGGATCACGTCATGATTCGGTGACGGTTGCGTCAATGCCGAGTCAATTCGACGACTTCGGGGCGCGGAACGCGACGGGCGCGCGCATCCTCCGACGCCGCGGCCGATAGGATCGTGAAACGTCCGGGAGGACCGCATGAGCGACGATCTCACGTTCGACTACGACCTCGTCGTCATCGGCTCCGGGCCCGGAGGCCATCGAGCCGCCATCCAGGCGGCAAAACTCGGCCGACGCGTCGCCGTGATCGAGAAGCGCGCGAGCATCGGCGGCGTCTGTCTCCACACCGGGACGATTCCGAGCAAGACGCTGCGGCAGGCGGCGCTGCGCCTCTCGGGCTATCACGACCAGGATTTCTACGGAGCGTCACACGCGTATCGGCAGAAGATCACGATGAAGGACCTGCTCTTTCGCGTCGATCAGGTGATCGCGAACGAAATCGACGTCGCGATGCACCAGCTTCGCCGCAACGACGTGGCCGTGTTCGCGGCGACGGCCTCGTTCGTGGACGCACACACGCTCGAACTCGCCTTCGCCGACGGAGGCGGGACGAAGCGGATCACCGCGCACTTCGTCGTGATCGCCGTGGGTACGGTCACGACGAAGGACGCGTCCGTGCCGTTCGACGGCAAGACGGTGTTCACGAGCGACGACATCCTGACGATGGATCGACTGCCCGCGTCGATCGCGGTCATCGGCGCCGGGGTGATCGGACTCGAGTACGCGTGCATCTTCGCGGCGCTCGGCGTGCGGGTCACGCTGATCGATCGCCACCCGCAGATCCTGCCCTTCGTCGATCGGGAGATCATGGACCTGTTGGTCCATCACCTGCGGGAACGGCGCGCCACGATCCGGTTGGGCGAGAGCGTCGCCGGCATCGATCGACGCACCGACGCGCACGGGGCCTCGTCCGTGCATGTGCGGCTGGCGAGTGGCAAGGAACTGTCCGCCACCTGCGTGCTGCACAGCATCGGACGCACGGGCGCGACCGACGGCCTGCATCTCGAGCGGGCGGGCCTCGCCGCCGACGACCGCGGCCGGCTCGTGGTCGATCCGGAGTTCCGCACGCGCGTCCCCCACGTCTTCGCCGTCGGGGACGTCGTCGGGTTCCCCGCGCTCGCAAGCACGTCGATGGAGCAGGGTCGGATGGCAGCTTGCCACGCGTTCGGCCATCCCCACGAGGTGATCCCCAGTCTGTTCCCGTACGGCATCTACTCCGTGCCGGGCATCAGCATGGTCGGGAAGACGGAAGAGGAACTGACGAAGGCGAACGTACCCTACGAGTCGGGACGCGCCTCCTACCGGGAGATTGCGCGGGGGCACATCCTCGGAGACCGCACCGGGCTCTTGAAGCTCCTGTTCCACCGGGAGTCGCGCAAGATCCTCGGCGTACATATCGTCGGGGCCGAATCGTACGAATTGATCCACATCGGCCAGGCCGTGATGGCCTTCGGCGGCACGATCGACTACTTCGTGAACACCGTCTTCAATTACCCCACGTTCGCCGAAGCCTACAAGACCGCCGCCTTCGACGGAGTCAATCGCGTCGGCACCGAGGCATCGCCGTCGATGAGTTGATCAGGAGCGGGCGGCCGTGCGAATCGCGTCGATTCCGCCTACCGATGCGACAGGCCCCGACCCGCCGTGCCGTGTCGGGCCGCGATGGATGCGAGCAGGGAGTCGTAGGCTCGCTCGAACGAGAGCAGTCCGGCCGCGAGCAGTCGATCCGACACGTCGGCGAGCGAGATACCCAATCGCTCGAGCGCCGAGATCGTCGCCCGCGCACCCTCGGTGTCCTCGAGCAGCGTCGTGCGCACGAGCCCGTGATCTCGGAACGCGTCGAGCGTCGCCGGCGGCATCGTGTTGACCGTGTTTTCGCCGATCAACGCCTCGACGTAGCGCACGTCCCGCAAGCGCGCATCCTTCACTCCCGTGCTCGCCCAGAGGAGGCGTTGCGGACGCGCGCCCGCTGCCGCGAGATTCTGCCATCGGACCGAGTCGAGACTGGAGCGCAATGTCTCGTAGGCCAGATTCGCGTTCGCGATCGCCGCGAGCGACCGGTGCGATTGCGCCGACGCCCGGCGTGCAACGTCACCTTCGGTCGCGATCTTCTCGAGCCGCGCATCCACGTCGGCGTCGATCCGACTCACGAAGAAGCTCGCGACGCTCGCGATGTGCGAGACGTCGTTCCCTGCGTCGAGGCGGTCCTCGATCCCCGCCAGGTAGGCCCCGAGTGCCTCCCGATACTGCGCCACCGAGAACAGGAGCGTAACGTTCACGTGGAGACCGTCGGCGACGAGCCGCCGCACGGCCTCGAGGCCCGCCTTCGTGCCGGGCACCTTGATCATCAGGTTCGGACGGTCGACCATCGTCCACAGGCGCTTGGCATCGGCGACGGTCGCCGCGGCGTACCGGGCAAGCCTGGGGGAGACTTCGAAGCTGACGTACCCATCGCGACCCTGCGTGCGATCGAACACCGGGCGGAGCACGTCGGCGGCGGCGCGCACGTCGGCGACCGCAATGTCTTCGTAGACGGACTCGGGGTGCCGCGCATCACCGACGGCGATTTCGGCCTCGTAGTCGCGGGCGTTGGCGATGGCCCGTTCGAAGATCGATGGATTGGTCGTGACGCCGGTGACGTCTCCGCGCGAGACGAGTCGCGCGAGTTGTCCGCTCTCGATCAGATTTCGGTCGACGAAGTCCAACCACGGGGATTGACCCGATGCCTGGAGACGCAGGAGCGGGCTGTCGAGCGCTCCGGTCCGTGAGTTCGGCGCCTGCGTCGATAGGGTCGTCATGGGTGCCACCTCGGAGCGACGCGACGCCGGGAGACCCGACGAACGGGCGCGGAACTCGGGTGCGACCCTACCGACCGACGGAAAGCGCCGTCCGAAGGCCCGGCAAAGTCTCTTCACGATCGAGGCACACGTCGAAAGGACCCGAATCCGAGCGGCACCCCGCACGTCCGACCCGACCGGCCCCCTTGCGCCGTGACCGGCACCGGCGGTTCAATATCCGCCCGACCCGACGGAGGCTCGAACGATGGCCATCGACACGGACAAACTGAATGCGTTCCTCGGAAAGGCCGTGGGAGACGTGGGAGCGGGCTTCGCAGCCGCCCACACGCTGCTCGGCGACCGGCTCGGGCTCTACAAGGCGATGGCCGACGGCAAGGCCGTGACACCCGCCCAACTCGCGAAGAAGACGGGCACCGTCGAGCGCTACGTTCGCGAGTGGCTGAACGGCCAGGCGGCCGGCGGCTACGTGACGTACGACCCGAAGAAGGAGACGTTCACGCTGCCCCCCGAACAGGCGTTCTGTCTCGCCGACGAGACGAGCCCCGCGTTCCTCCCCGGCGTATTCCAGGTGCTCTTCGCCGCATGGCAGGCCGAGCCGCGGCTGGAGAAGTGCTTCAAGACCGGCGAGGGCATCGACTGGGGCGAGCACCATCCGTGCCTGTTCGAAGGCACCGAGCGCTTCTTCCGAGCCAGTTACATCGGCAACCTCGTGTCGTCGTGGATCCCGGCGCTCGACGGCGTCGAGGCGAAACTGAAAAAGGGCGCGAAGGTCGCCGACGTCGGCTGCGGACACGGGGCGTCGACGGTCCTGATGGCGAAGGCATTTCCGAAGTCGAAGTTCTTCGGCTTCGACGTGCATGCCCCCTCGATCGAAGCCTGCCGCGACCGCGCCAAGCGCGCCGGAGTCTCCGCGAACACGACGTTCGAGGTCGCGAAGGCGCAGGACTTCCCCGGCACGGGATACGACCTGATCGCCCATTTCGATTGCGTGCACGACATGGCCGACCCGGTCGGCGCCGCGAAACAGGCGAAGAAGGCGCTCGCCAAAGACGGCACGTGGATGATCGTGGAGCCCGTCGCGGGCGACAAACCCGAAGAGAACCACAATCCCGTCGGGCGCATCTGCTACGGCGTGTCCACGATGATCTGCGTGCCGGTGTCGCTCGCGGGGAAGGGTCCGGCGCTCGGCGCCCAGGCGGGCGACGCGCGCATCAAGGACGTCGCCGTGAAGGGCGGCTTCACCCGCTTTCGCCGCGCAACCGCGACGCCGTTCAACATGGTTCTCGAGGCTCGCCCCTGAAACGACCGATCCGCGACAACGGGGACACGCGACAACGGGGACGAACGAGGCCCCCGGCGCGCGGACGCAGGTCCCGTCGGCCGTTCGGGCGCCCCTCCTATCCGGCTGCCCCGATGCGTTTCCACCGTCGCTCGACGTACCACCACGCGAGGCCGGCCAGCGCGCCACCGACGTGCGCTCCGTGCGCGATCCGCCCGATGGAGTAGCGCGACGCCAGGAGTTCGGAAGCGAACCAGATGCCGAACACCCAGCCGACGGACATGCGGACCTGGGTGAATCCCCAGCCATAGTGCCGAAACGTGCTGAGTGCGATGCCCAGCCGCACCTTGGGCAGCGCGAGGGCGTAGTAGGCGAAGAGTCCCGAGATGCCGCCCGAGGCGCCCACGCAAGGGATCGACGAGTACCGATCCGCCGCCATGTGAACGAGGTCACCGAGCACGGTCGCGCACGCAAGCAGCAGGACGAACTTCACGCGCCCGAGCAC
>JANNRO010000281.1:0-3399 GCA_031401505.1 Planctomycetia bacterium | reverse complement strand
GGTGCCGTCGAACTCCTCGAGCATGTCCTCGAGCTGCTCGCAGGACGCGAGGTCGAGGTGGTTCGTCGGCTCGTCGAGGAGGAGGAAGTTCACCTTCTTCTGGACGAGCCGCGCGAGCTGGAGACGGCTCTTCTCGCCGCCCGAGAGCGTGGCGATCCGGCGCTCGAGGTCCTCGTGGGTGAAGAGGAACCGGTGAAGCAGTTCGGCCGCCGGGGTGCGCAGCAGTTTCGTCGCCTCGCAGCACCAGTCGTGGATCGTAGCCTCGGCGTCGAGCACGTCGTGCATCTGTCGGTACTCGCCGACCTTGACCGCCTTGCCGAGCCTGAGCGTCAGGTTCTCCCACGAGCCCTTCGTCAACAGCTCGCGAAAGAGCGTGGTCTTCCCACTGCCGTTGGGGCCCACGAGACAGACGCGCTCGCCGAATTCGATCTCCAGATTGGCGTGCTCGAAGATCGGGCGGTCGCCGTAGGAGAACGAGAAGTCCTTGACGGTCAACGCGATGCGCCCGCTGCGGGTCGCGTCGGCGAAGCTGGCCGCGAAGTTCTTCCGATCGGCGTCGGGCTTCTCGACCTTGTCCATCATCTCGAGGCGCTTCAGCATCGACTTCGCGCGCCGCGCCTGCCCCGGGTCGTCGTAGGCCCGCGCCATGTCGGCCAGCCGTCGAGCCTGGAATTCGATGCGTCGCACGAGCCGCTCCTGCACCTTCCACTGCCGCTCCTGGAGCGCCTTTGCCTCGGCTTTCTGCCGCTGATAGTCGCTCCACGCGCCCGTCCACTGCGAAACGTGCCCGCGGTCCACCTCCCAGATGTGGTCGATCGTGGCGTCGAGCACGTGGCGATTGTGGGAGACCATCACGACGGCAGCGGGGCTCTTTCGCACGAAGTCGACGAACCACTCGACGCCTTCCATGTCGAGGTGGTTGGACGGCTCGTCGAGCAGCATGACGTCGGGCTCGGAAAGGAGCACGCGCGCAAGTCCGATCACGTTGCGTTCGCCGCCCGAGAACCCCGCGATCGTCTGGTGCCACGCGCTCTCGGGGAGGCCGAGGCTCGAGAGCACGGTCTCGATGCGGCGATCGACGTCGTAGGCGCCCGACGTCTCTTGGGCGTGCTGGAGCGTCTCGTACTCGGCGAGCAGCCGCGCCTTCTCGGCGTCTCCGAGTTCGAGCGCCAGTTGCTCTTCGATCCCGCGCAGGCGCGCATCGCGCTTGTGCTCGGCCTCGAAGACGCGGCGCATCTCCTCCCAGACCGTGGACGCCGGATCGCAGGGGAGTTCTTGTGCCTGATAGGCGACGCGCACGCCACGGCGGCGCACGACGTCGCCCGAGGTCGATTCCAACTGTCCGACGAGGAGTTTCAGCAGCGTGCTCTTGCCCGCGCCGTTGTGTCCCACGACGCCGATCTTGGCGCCCGGCTCGACGTCGAGCGACACGTCGTCGAGCAGCACGGGGCCGCCGAAGTGCATCGTGACGTGGGAGAGGGAGAGGAGGGGCACGCCCCGGAGGCTATCCGCAGGTGCGACCCTGGTCCCGTCGGACTCCTACCGAAGCGGCTTGTCCGACACCTCGACGTCGTCGACGAACATCTCCGACGCGACCCCCGTCGCGCTGATCCCGACCTCGAGGCTGTTGTAGATCGTGTCGGCGAACGGGAGAGTCTGGCCCTTGCCCTCGCTGACGAGCGCGCCGTCCTGCCAGATCGCGACGAGACCGTCCGTCTCGGAAAGCTTGACGTGCGCGACTACATGCACCCACGTTCCCGTCGGGAACGGCACGCGGGTTCTCGGGCGCCACTTCGGCTTCGTTCCCCACTTCAGCTCGAACATCAGGCCGTCGCCGCCGAGCATGATCCGGATGCCCGCGTGCCCCTCGATCCACGTCGACTCGAGATCCATGATCGTCTGCGGCAGTGCGCCCTTCGCGAGGTACCAGGCTGAGTACCAGAAGTCGTCGCCCTTCTTGAAGTGGAGGAACTCCGACTGAAGCGAGGCCTTCGCGCAAATCTTGTCGCTCGTCGCGGCGACGGACAGGGTGCGCAGCGACTTCGTGCCGCCGTGAAATTCTGCGCCACTCGGTTCCACCCGGTTGTCGAGGAAGTCCGACGTGCCCGCGAGGATCCGGTGACGCAACTTCACGTACTCGCTGACCGTCTTGGCCTTCGGAGACTTTAACGTGAACCCGGTCCATCGGGTCTTCTCTCCGATGAGATCCGCGATCCTGCTCGCGCCCTCGAAGTCCGCCGTGAAGTGTCGCGTCACCTCGTAGCGTTTCCCGTCGTCTGGTGACTTGACGAAGACCCTCTCGCCTTCGACGACGTAGTTCTTCGCGAAGAATTCGGGGTCGTAGACACGTTGGAAAAACGACCACTTCGATGCCTTGCGATCGAATTCGTACGCAGCCCCCTTGACGATCGAGAACGTCCGCCCCTCCGTCTCGAATTGGTTCCCTTCGAGGTCGGTCACGGGCGGAAGCGGGTCGTCGGCGCGAATGGCGACCACGGCCAGCGTCAGCAGAAGCACCGCGAGCACGACGGCGATGAGTCGCATGCGCATCCTCGGATGGGAACCCGTCAAGGGTACCTCCGAAGGGCGCCGCGGCTTCACCGGGTAGAAACTCGAATCCGGTGGTTCTCGCGCAGGATTGACGTGATGTGGTCGTGGCCTGGACTCGCCAGCCGATCGTCCGACTCGGATGTTGCAGGAGGATCACCCGACCACGTCCGCTCCGTGTCGGGGTATCATGCCGTCGTGGTCCGATGAACCCCCAGGAACTGGTGCGCCGCGCACGTTGAATACGAACGGCGAGTCACCGGAGTGGAGCCGACGCACGCTGCTCGGTGGCATCGCCGCCGGTGTGGGGGTCGGTTGGCTCGCGACTCTCGCCGGATGCGTCAATGCGGCCCGCCGGACGCAGACGGCCCCGACTCGGGCGCCGGGACCCGGGTCCGACTCACCCTCGCCGCGCGTGCTGACACGGGCGGAGTGGCTCACGCTCGAAGCCGCGCTCGATGTGATGCTGCCGTCGGCGCCCGACTCGCCGGGTGCCCGCGACGTGAACGCCGTCGGATATCTCGATGCCGCGCTCGCCGATCGAGACACCGATCCGGCCCATGTCGAACTCGTGCGGTCGGGCGCCTCGTGGCTGAACGAGGCGGCGCGTCGTGGCGGAGCTCGCGATTTCGCCGACGCCCCGTCCGACGCGCGCGAAGTGGCGCTCCGCGCGGTCGCCGCCCGCCATCGCGGCCCCGAGTGGGTGCGGCTGGTGCTGATGTTCGGTCTCGAAGCGTTGCTCGGAGACCCGACACACGGGGGCAATCCGGGCGAGGTGGGCTGGCTCTGGCTCGGGCACAAGGCTGGCGAGCCGCGACCATCCGGAGAGGGCGCTTCGAAGGCCGTCGAAGG
>JANNRO010000280.1:0-5887 GCA_031401505.1 Planctomycetia bacterium | reverse complement strand
GGCCTGGGACATGCACGAGACGCCGCTGTGCGCGTGGGATCAGGCCGTCTTGAAGCGTGCGATGAACGCCTTCAAGAAGCGGCTGAAGGTGACGCGCGGTGATGACGAAGTTTCGTCGAATCGCAATCCGATGAGCCGGGGAATCGAGTCGAGCATCGTTGGCATTCGTCCGCCGGAGCAGTACTCGGCCGACATCTGGGAGACGCTCGTCGCGCAGGGGCGGCTCGGCGACGCCGGCGACGGACTTCTCGAGCCCGCGGGCGGCGCCGGGTCGGACTGATGTCGGACGCCGCGGAATCGGGACGCTCGGCCGGCGTACGTCGCACGGTCATCGTCGGTGACGGCATCGCGTGGCTCCGGGCGAGCACGCTGACGCCGACGCAAGCAATCGTGACGTCGCTGCCCGACGCGTCGGAACTGCGGCCGATCGAGTTCGACGCATGGCGGAGTTGGTTCGTCGACACGGCCGAACTCGTGTGTCGCACAGTCGCGCCGGACGCCGTCGCGGTCTTCTATCAGACCGACGTGCGGCGGGCGGGGCGTTGGATCGACAAGGGGCACCTCGTGACGCTCGGCGCCGAGCGCGCGGGAGCGGCGTGCGTCCATCACAAGATCGTTTGCCGCGCGCCCGCGGGCACGCCGGTGCGCGGCCGCCCCGGCTACGCGCATCTCCTCGCGTTTTCGAAGGGGTCGACCATCCAGCCGGACGCCGTGGGAGCCGACGTCTTGCCCGCGCTCGGGGAGATGTCGTGGTCGCGCGCCATGGGCACGGCGGCTTGCGAGGATGTCTGCCGGTTTCTCTTGAGGTCGACGACCTGCCGCACCGTCGTCGATCCGTTCTGCGGTCAAGGCACGATGCTCGCGGTCGCGAGTGCATACGGCCTCGACGCGATCGGCGTCGAGTTGAACGCGCGCCGCGCGAGTCGCGCGCGCAGCCTCACCTTTCGCATCGGCCACGGACTCGCATGACCGCCGCCATTTTCGAACCCCGAACGCTTTGCGCGCGCTGCCTGCGCCCGACGCGGGTCTGCGTGTGCAAGTTGCTTCCGACGCTGACGCCGCAGGCGCGCGTGATCATTCTCCAGCACCCCCGCGAGCGGGGCATGGCGATCGGCACCGCAAAGATGGCGTCACGTTGTCTCACCGGCTCGTCGGTCATCGTCGGGACGCACGTCGACGCGCACCCGACCGTCGTCGCGGCGCTGGCCGATCCCACGCGGCGGCCCGTGCTGCTCTGGCCGGGGCGCGGGGCGAAAGACCTCGCGGTGGAACGGCCGTCTGGTCCGATCACGCTGTTCGTCGTGGACGGCACGTGGACGCTCGCCGGCAAGATGATCGGGTTCAATCCCGTGATCGCGGCGCTGCCGCGGTATGCCATCTCGCCGAAGTCGCCGAGCGAGTACCGCATCCGCCGGGAGCCGCGGGCCGAGTGCCTTTCGACGATCGAAGCCGTGTCGAACGCGCTCGGTCTGCTCGAGAACGAGCCCGAGCGCTATCGCGCGATGATGGACCCCTTCCGAGCGATGATCGACGCACAGATCGCGGAAATGGCACGGGGCCCGCATCCGCGAGACAAGTCCAAACTGCGCCTGAAGCGCCGCAAGGTGTGGGCGTTGCCCGAGGCGCTGGCCGATCTCTCGCGCGTCGTCGTCGTCGCGGCCGAGAGCAACGCCTGGCCGGTCGATGTGAAGGACCGCCATCCTGACGAGATCGTCCATTGGCTCGCGGTGCGCGGCGACGAGAGCGAACGTTTCGAGCGGGTCGTCCGCCCCACGCACCCCTTGGCGCCGTCGGTTACGTCGCACACGGAACTTTCGGCCGACGTTCTCCTCGGTGGAGATCCCCGGGACGCCGTGCTCGCCGACTTGCGCGCCTTCGTGCGCGAAGGCGACTCGATTGCGACGTGGGGTGGGTACGCCACGCGCTGGATGGCCGATTCGGGCTTGTCGATCGGGACGACCGCCGTCGATCTGCGGCGCGTCGCCGCACAGGCGTTGCGACGGTCGCCGGGTTCGATGGAACGCTGCGCCGAGAGCCTCGGGGTCGTGCCCCGGCGGCTCGGTCAGGGACGCGGCGGCCGACGCCTGGGACTGATGCTCGCGATGCTCGAGGGACTCGCCGCCAGATCAGGTCGCCGTCCTCAGGGTTTTCTCGAAAGTGTCTGACACTTTCGGGAAAACCTTACATCAGCCGCGGATTTCGATCGCGGCGCCGGTCGTGGTGGGGTCGAGGGCGAGCATCACGATCCGGGCAGCGACGTCGTCGGGCGAGAGCAGTCGGGATTGGCGTGCCGTCGCGAGCACGTCGGCCAGCGCCTGTGCCCTCGTGCGACCCGTCGTCGCGATGATCCGTTCGAGCGTGCGGTCGGTCATCGGCGAGTCGAGGAAGCCCGGGCACACGGCATTGACCGTGATCGCATCTCTCGCGAGGTCGAGTGCCATCGCGCGCGTCAATCCGAGGAGCGCGTGCTTGCTCGTGACGTAGGCCGCCGTGTAGCGCGAGCCCTCGAGCGCCGAGATGCTCGCGACGTTGATGATCCGGCCGAACGCGGCGCGCCGCATGCCGGGCACGCACGCGGTCGCAACGACCCAGGGGCCCCGGACGTTGGTCGCCATCGTGCGGTCGAAGAGCCCGTCGTCGGGAGGGAGGATCGGCGATGCCTCCGCGATACCCGCTGCATTGACCAGGATCGCGACCGGGCCGAGCGTCGCCACGACGGCCGCGAGCGCGGCCTCGACCGCGAGACGATCGGAGACGTCGGCGGCACCCGCGACCGCGCGCCGTCCGAGCGCCTCGACGAGACGCATGGTTTCGTCGGACGAGCCGATTGATCGGTCGAGGATCGCGATGTCGCACCCGGCTCGAGCCAATGCGAGCGCGGTCGCGCGTCCCAACCCCCCGCCGCCCCCCGTGATCCAAGCCACCCGTCCTGCGAGCGGACCCTTCGGCGCGGTGCGGACGTTCACCTCGCGCTAGCCGTGCGAGTGGCCGGCGTGATCGTGGCCGTGTCCGTGGGCACCTTCGCTCTCGGGCTGGTCGACGCTCTTGACCATCTGGACGTCGGGCACCTGTTCGCGCACCGCGTTCTCGATGCCCATCCGGAGCGTCATCAGGCTGCTCGGGCACGTGCCGCACGCGCCATGGAGCTTCAAGTTCACGATCTTGTTCTCGTACGAGACGAACTCGCAGTCGCCGCCGTCGCGTTGGAGATAGGGGCGGATCTCTTCGAGGATGGCCTTGATCTTCTCTTCGTCGGTCACGGGAGCGGCCGGGGAGCCGGATTGCGTCGCGGTCGTCATGCGATCCTCAGGGAAGGGCCACGGGAGAGCGCGGGCCAGTATATCGGGCGCTCAGCGGCCTGACGCCCGAAGCCGCACGATCACCGGTGCCGACACGGGCACGAGAATCGGCCCCTCGCTCGCGTGCCGCTCGCCGTCGGGTCCGATGGCATCGACGACGTATCGCCCGGGAGCGAGGCCGATCGAGGCGGTGCCCGCCGAATCGGTCACCGCGGTGATCGTCTCGGCATTGCGTTCGTCGCGCCGGATCTCGAGCGACAGCAACTCCGCCGCGCCGCCCTCGGCCCACTCGACGCGCAACGTCGTCGGCACGAGTGCGGGCGCGGCGCGCGTGTCGGTGAACGCCAGCGGCCTCGATCCGCCCGGCTCGTCGGGCATCACCACGAAGCACGCGAACGCGCCTTGCGCCGTCAATATCTCGACACGACGCGGGTCGGTCGAGCGAGGAATCGCGATCTCGGCCTCGGGGCCTCTGACGACGAAACACGCGCCCAGGCGGTCGACGGCGCGCCCTCGCGCGAACGTCTCTTCGACGTCGTGCGCCGCCTCCACCGCGTCCAGGCTGCATGTGTGAACGGCGTCGACGCGCACGACCGCCGTCGAGGGGCCGCCATCGGCGCCCGGCGGGACCCCGGTGATCGTGAACGTCCGTGCCGGTCCCACGATGACGTCGATGGGATGGCTCGGGTCGTCGCCCGCGTTGACGCGCGCGATCGTCGAGACGTCCGGTCCTGCAACCCAGATCCATCCCTCGAAGGGGCCCGAAGGTAGTCCCGCGACGTCGCAGTCGTCCTTCGTCGCGCGGCCGACGAAGTCGATGCCGGCGCCGTCGATGCCGTACGAGGCCGGGCCGCGGGTGAATCCGCGCACGCGCTGCCCTTCCTGGACGACGGTCCCGTCCGTCGTTCGAAAGTGGAATCGCCGCGTGACCGTCGTGATCAGCACGACCGTCGCCGCGGGCGCACCGTCGACGCGCAAGGCGCGCGGGCATCGTTCGGGTGCGGTCGCGACCAGCGCCACCGCGTCGCGGGCGCCGTACTCGACGGTCGCCTCGCCGCGCTCGTCGCAGGGAATCGTCACGCCCGACGCCGCGCTGCCGATCGCGATGACGGCGCCGACGATGGCGCGCCCCGCCTCGTCGACGCAACGCACGGTCGTCGCGCGCACGGCACTCGGGATCTCGAGCGTCGCGTGCCGACGACCCGGGATCGGACCCAGCACGAACGCTCGCACGTGACGGCGCCCGTCGGTTGCGGCGATGACCTCCGGTGCCCGCCGCCGTCGGGCCCACGTCGTCGTCCCGGTTCCGTCGGACCGCGTGCCGGTCGAGGCGTCGTCCCCGACGCTGCCGACGATCCAGTCCGCGACCGCGAGCCGGGAAGTCTCGTCAACCAATTCGAGGACGAACGGGACGAGGAGCGAGACCTCGATGACGACGCTCGCCCGTTCGTCCGTCGCAACGCGCAACGGGTCCGACGTCCAGGCGTCGGATCGGATTTCCAGGATCGCGGGGAACGACCCGCGGAGCAGAACGCGCCCGTCGCCGTCCGTGACGCCGGTCGTGGCATCGGCTTCGTCGTCGCGCAGATCCCGCAAGAGCGCCACTTCGACGCCTTCGACCGGCGTTCCCGATACGCGCTCGACGACGAGCACCTCGACCGCGCCCGCGGGTACCGGCTTCTTCGGCGTCGCGTGCGGGCGGAGACGGTCGGCTCCCGTGCCTTGTTCCGGACGTGCGTCGCCCTCGCGGCCGTCGCTTTCGAACCCGCGGTGCGAGAGGAGGATCGAAACGACTGCGCCGAGCAACACGAGGAGGCATCCCGCGAGTACCAGGCCCGCCCGGCGGCGGCGCGCGATGCGGTCGGCGAGCGCGGCGGGGTTCGACTCGAGGTCTTGCGTCACGAAGGATCGGGCCAAAGCGCGGGCGCGCGGCCCGGCCGCGCACTCCATCATCAGCCTGACAACAAGCCCCCCCCGGCTCGACATCGGCTCCATGTGTCTGTTAGTGTGCCGCTACATTCCGTAGAGCGAGAGGATTTTCTCGAGCCCGGCCTGAAGTCCGAACACCGCCGCCTTCTGCGTATGCGGCGATTCGAAGGGATCGAGCACGCGGGTCTCGCCGCGCAGCACTTCGGCGCGCCGCTCGAGCACCGCCGCGGCCTTCGAGAAGGCCGGATTGGCTCCCGAGAGGAGGCGCTTCCAATCGGCCACGGTAGGCGCATTGCGCATCTCGACCCGCTTCGCAGCCAGCGACACCTGCGCCCCGTTCTCGATCTCGGGGTAGAGGACTCGGTAACTCTCCCGTGCGAGCGCGCCCTGGTAGGCGGCCAGTTCGTACGGCGACTGTGCCGGTGAAATCTGGCGGACGGGCGCGGCCGCGGCCGCGGGCGCCGGTCGCGCGCGGAGCGGCGCGGGCGACGCCGAGGGGGCCGAGAGGGGGGCGGCCCGAACGGTCGTCGGATTCGTTCGGTTGGCGGCCGTCGGCACAGGTCCGGGGGACATCGAAAACGCGTTCGAGTCCGGGCCCATACGGACGGGCGCAGGCGCCGTAGACGGAGCGGTCGGTAGGTGGGTCGGGGTCCCCGCAC
>JANNRO010000279.1:0-4524 GCA_031401505.1 Planctomycetia bacterium | reverse complement strand
GCCCTCCGCGCATCCGACATCCCAAACGACGCGCGGCCTGTACCGATCGACCAACCAATTCCACAGCGACGGCGTATACGTCATTGGATCGCCGTGCGGCCAATCGACCGGGTCGCTCCTCACGAAACCCCCGAGATGGCCACGATTCACGAACGCCATGTCCTGCCACTGGTTCGCGTCCTTCATTTCTTCCCCCGGTCACCGGACACCCGAGGCCGATATCGGCGCGGACCACGCTCTCGCCCCGCGTCGCGGCTCTGAAACGATCCCCTTCGTGTTTCATCCCGCGGCGGAATGCACCCGAATGTGGCGTCCTCGTCGGCGGCTCTCACGAAGCGCCCGATGACGGCGGAAGATCCGCGGGTCGTGCCGTCAGACGGACTGTTCTGACTTGCCGATGGAATCACGACGGAAGAACCCGTTGGGGGGATGTGCCGCCTTGCAGGATAGGCGGCTGGCAGCACGTCCCGGAGCGTACATCCCGGAGTTCGTTCCTCAGCGTGCGCGTCAGCGCAATCCGTCGGCACACCGGTGCTCGCCGCACGCCGAGACCGCGGACGCCGCGGACAGAATTCCCTGCCGCCGCTACAATTCCACCGTGACCGAGAGCGCCGATCCACCCCATGCCGCGTTCGCAGACCGGACCGGGGGCGCGATCCGACTCCGCGCTGCCCGAGAGCGGAAGGACTTTCCTGGACATGACACGATCTCGCCGGCGTCCGGCCTTCTGGCGTGTAGCCACGGTGCGCTTTCGGCTCGGGCGCAAGCCGCAGCACCGGCCGGACTCGCCGCTCGCCCTCGGCATCGCCCGGCGTGCTCCCGACGCGCTGAAAACCGCGCGCCTGCGTGGGCACGGCGCTGACTCTTCGCCGAGCGGCGCGCGGCGGGCATCATGACCGAGGGACCGTCGAGAGTCGGCCTGCTCCTCTCGAAACTCCGCTCGGCAGGACCGCGCTGGACGCGACGACCGGACGACAGCGCCCTTTACCGCCGCAGGATTCTGAGTTCGCCGCCCATCGAGTGCCACGACGGATCCGACTACGAGATCCACATCCTGACCTGCCACCGGGATCTGCTCGACGCGCTCTGGTGCCTGAAGACCTACTACCACTTCAGCGACACCCGTCCCGCTCTGGTCGTTCACGACGACGGCACCCTGAAAGCGAGTGACTTCGAGACACTGCTGCAACATTTCCCCGGATGCAGAATCATCAGGCGCGCCGATGCCGATGCCGAACTCACCGAGTTCCTTTCGGCATATCCGCACTGCCTGAGATTCCGGTTGCGCAAGGAGTTCTACTGCGCGCTGAAGCTCTTCGACGCCTTCCACCATGCACGCGCCGACAAACTACTGCTTCTCGACTCGGACCTGCTGTTCTTCAGGCAGCCCGTCGAACTGCTCGAGCGCATTGCAGCCGGCAAGCCCTGCTTCCTTCGCGACTACCAGGACGCCTACGCCATGCCTCGTGGCGCGCTCGAAGCGACGTTCCGGACGGCCATCGAGCCGATGGTCAATGCCGGGTTGATGTTTCTGCAGCGGCGGCAGTACATCGACAACATCGCGTTCATCGAACACTATTTCGGGACGCTCACGACGGACGTTCCCATGGACGTCAATCGGCACGAGCAGACGCTGCAGGCGATACTCCTGTCCAAGTGCGGTGCCGCACCCTTGGGTGATGGCTATCAGATCTCGAACCGGGCGGCCATCTCCGACCGGACGGTCGCTCACCACAGCGTTTCCGACGGATCGCGCTCGGACATGCAGACCGAGGGCCTGCGACGACTCAGGGCGACCCACTTCCTGGACGCGCTCGACGTGGACGACGTCGAACAATGCGCGATGACGACCTCGCGGCCGCCGATCATCATCGCTGTCGCCTGCGATCGGAAGTTCGCGCCGCCACTGACCGTCATGCTGAAGTCACTCCTCGCCCATGCGGCCGGCGCGCGTCGCTTCATCGTGTATATCCTCTCGGACGGACTCGGGCCTGCCGTGCGCACGACGATCTGCGACTCCCTCAAGGACCGGCGCGCCGAGATCCGATTCGTCGAAATTGACCGGAAGCCTCTGAAGAACCTGAAGCTGTCGCACCACGCCAGCCCGGCCGTCTACTTTCGACTGATGATTCAGACTGCGGTGCCCGAGGAGATCGACCGGCTGATCTATCTGGACTCCGACCTGATCGTGAGCGCCGACCTACAGGCGCTCTGGGAAATGGATTTTCACGGCAAGACGGTGCTCGCGGTCCAGGAGCAGGGCCACGACGCCCAAACGGTCTCCGCCAAGGGGGCCCTGCCGAACTACCTGGATCTGGGACTGCCGCCGGACGCCAAGTTTTTCAATTCGGGCGTCATGCTCATCGATCTGAAGAAATGGCGGGACACGGATGTGTCCGGCCGGGTCTTCGCGTACCTGCGCGCCTACCGGGAAAAGGTCCTCTGGTGGGATCAGGACGCGCTGAACGCGGTTCTCGCGGGCGACTGGGGAGAACTCGATCACCGGTGGAATCTGCTGACGCAGACCTTCACCAACCCGCGATGGGACGACGGCCCGGTCAAGGATCGCCCAGCGTACGAGACGCTGGTCCGTCACCCCTTCATTCTGCATTTCAACACCGGAAAAAAGCCCTGGGAAAGAGGCAATCGACATCCCCGCCGCGAACTGTTCTTCCACTATCTAAGCCTGACGCGGTGGGCCGGGCGCTGGCCATCGAAATGGCGCTGATGCGCTGAGCTTGCCCTTCATTCCGCACATCTCCGCGATCACTTCGTACGGTGCCGCAAGCCCCTTCGGAATTCAGCCGGTCCTCGTGTAGGCGCGCAATGGGACGCCGAGGAGGCGTAGCACCTGAGTCTGAACCTCGGTCAGTTCGGGTTCGAACGCCTCGGCGGTACCGTCGGGTCGTTCGACGACGTGGCGGGCGACGAGGCTGAACAGGCGCAGCACCTGATCGGTCGTCGGGCGTCTTGACCTGCGCTCCTCGGAGTAGAGGGCGATGGATTCGACGTTGTCGCGGCGCATGGCTCGTCGCAGCTCCCGCTCGATCACCGCGTGCGCGAGGAGCGCGAGGGCGTACAGGAAGAAGAGGGCTTCGATGCGCGCTTCGTTCTTGAGGAACACAGGCGCGATCTCGTGCACCGTTTTCCACTGCTCGAAGCGACGTTCGAGCGACGGCTGCCCCTTGTGGGCTTCGAACACCTGCGCCGGCGTCAGGTCCATGTCGTTGGTGAGCAGCGGGTACATGCCGTCGCTCTTGCGGTCGTAGGCGATCTTCGCTCGGTCGATCTCCCACGAGATCAGCCACCGTCGCTTCGTGACGCGGCGGTAGCGGGTGTCGGGGCCGGGGCGACCGCGGTTCTCCTGGCGATACACGTGCTCCGGTTCCTGTTCGATCTTCACCTGGAGATAGGTGGAGACTTTGCGTCGGGCGAGGATCTTGTCCGTGCGCGCACGCAGGCGGTGCTCGGCCCTCGGCCGTCGCGTCTCGATGTGCTGGCGCAGTGTCTCCAGCTGCTGCTGCGCACGAGCGATGTTCTCCTCGCGCGTCGCCCCCTGCTTCAACCGGAGCAGTTCGCTCTTCAGCCACACGATCGTCCAGCCTTCGCGGGAAGGCAACTCGGAGCGCCAGACGCTCCAGCGGTCGCGCGGGCCGCCCTTGCGTCGCGGGTGCGGGCGGTCGCGCACGACCTCCCACGCGGGCTCGTGGTCCTGCACCCCCTTGCGAAACCGCGCGTCCTCGGCGCGGGAGCGAGGCAGCACCGTCACGAACCGACCCTTGCGGCGGTCGATGTGCTCCATCGCCTCCTCGCTGCAGAGCTTGGAGTCCGCGACGTAGAGGAATTTCGTGCCGCCCGCCACGCGGCAGAGCGTGTCCCACGTCTCGACGTGCGTCTTCGAGTCGCTCGTGTTGCCGGCCTCGCATCGGAACTGCACCGGCAGCCCGCCGTCGCCCGTGGTCGTCAGAACCAGCAGCAATTGCTTCAGATCCGGTCTGTAGTCCTTCGAATACCCGTAGGTGATGAACGGCGCCTTCTTCCCTCGGATCGACCGGCCCTTGGCCTTCGCGTACTGCCCGGTCAGCGACACGGAAGTCGAGTCGTTGTGGAAACGGTCGAACGAGACGTCGAACGTCTTCGCCATCGACACCACGAGTTCGGTCAGGATCGCGCCGCGGTCGGCGTCGAAGAGCCGGTCGAGCGCACGTCCCATGCGGTCGTCGCCCAGCGCCGCGACGTCGCCCTCGCCGAGCCCGAACGCCTCGGGCGCGAACGTCGCGACCGTCTCCTGCTGGCGATAGACGGGTTCGCGCTCGACGAGGATCGAGCGCAGCAAGACGCCCAGAGCCTTCGCATGGGAGATCCGGGCGCGGCGGTCGTCGGTGGGCACGAAGCGCTCGAACACCCTCTCGACGCCCAGGCGCTCGAGCAGGTGGTTGAGCAGCGGGAGCGGGCCTAGGCGCTCGACGCGCAGCCGCGACCGGCGAGGGGGCGTCGAGGAAGGTTGACCGCTCGGCATGATTG
>JANNRO010000278.1:0-8745 GCA_031401505.1 Planctomycetia bacterium | reverse complement strand
GCTCGCGGCGCTGCGAAAAAACGTCACGCGGACATCGGGATCATCCGCACTTCCAGACGACGATGAAGTGCATCCGCGATTCGCTGGAGCATCGTCAGGGAGTGACCGTCGTAGTCGGCGTCCTCGAGCCGCGAGATCACGCTCTGGGACGTGCCGATGAGCTTCGCAAGCTGAGTCTGCGAGAGACCGGCGCCGGTGCGTGCTTCATGGATCATCTCGGCGACGCAGACGTTCAGTTTCTGTTCCTCGATCGCGGCACGGAGAACCGGATCGCTGCCGGTGATTTGATCGAGGACTCGGCCCGCAGGGGTGCCCTTCTCCGCGCGCTTTTGCTTCTTCTGGTTCATGGGTTCCTCACGTAGGTGTGATCGACGGGGGACGCCTCGAACGTGCGCTTTCTCGCGAGCGCGCGTTCGATGTCGGCGAATGGTACGACGTCTTCCTTGGTCAGCGCGTGAGCCACGATGGCCACGTTCCGTCCGTGGAAGAAATAGAGAAGTCGGTAGTTCACGTGACCTCTGCGCGCCCGCAGCTCGTAGATCCCGTCACGCAGCATGTCGGCCGTCGGTCGACGAAGCTCGTATCCAGCCTCGGCGAGTCGCTCGATCACGGCGACGCATTTGGCATAGGCGACCGCATCGGACTTGCGGAGCGCTTGAAGCCACGCGACGACGGGCGACTCTCCGTCAGCGTTCCGGAAGAAATAGACCGTCGTCCTCGGCATCGGTCCGAGAATATCGCAAAATTAAGATAAGTCAACTACGAGAGCCGCTGCCAAAGCAGACGCTCTGCGGTTTCTGTTCGAGTACTAGACATCGAGGGGCGTCCGCACGCGCGCCCGGGGGTGCGGCGACTTCGGTCACGGTGGACGATGCGAGCGTAGATCCGAAGTCATGGCACCTAATGACTTGCGACCGGTCGATGCGTCGTCAGATAATGCAGAGAATGTTTCGTCCCCGAGGGATGAATGGCGAGCCAACTTACGTCGGTCGCCGAGAGGCCCGTCGGAGAGGCTCGAGGGCGGTCGCGGCGGGGGTGTCCCGGGCGGCGCCGTAGGTCGCGACGGGGCAAGGGGTTGCGACGGCGGGCGGAACGGGCGTGCGCGCCGACGTTTGCGCCTGCTCGCGCTCCGACGGTCGTCCCGGGTTCGGCGGCGCGTGTACTGCTGCTGTCCGCCACCCCGTTCAAGCACTTCACCTGCGACAACGAGGACACGGATCATTGGTCCGACTTCGGTGCGGTCATGGGGTTCCTCCTCGGTCCGGCACGCGCTGCCGAGCTGCACGGTGTCCTCGGGCGGCGCAGAGTTGCGATCCTGAACGGCGACGCGCACGCCGCCGAGTCGGCCCGAGTCGAGTCCGAGGTCATTCTGCGATCCGTGATGTCGCGGCACGAGCGTGTTGGCGCGATCGACAACAAGAACTCCATGATGCGCACCCGCGAGATCGTCACGCCCTTCGATGCCCGGCATGCCAGTGATGCGCTCTCTTGGATACGACTTGCGAGGCGCGTCGAACATCACGATGCCCTTGGTCTGTGGGGATCGGCGCCCTACGCGGCGCATTTTCTGAAGGAGTGCGATCTGAGCGACCGGGTCGTCGAACAGGTACGGACGGTGATCCACTTCGCGATCAGGACGATGGGACGGAACATTCGGGAAGCGTGGAGGGTGGCCGTCGTTTCGTCGCTCATGGGGCCCCCGGCGTCGGTCCGGGGCGCTACGCTTCCGCTCTCCCCGGGATAGTCCGCGGCGTGCCAGAGATTGCCCGCTTCTACGGGATCGTGATCACGATCAACTATCGCGAGCACCCGCCGCCGCACTTTTATGCGTCGTACGGGATGGACGAAGCGACGGTCGTCATCGACGACGCCACGACCCTGGCCGGTTCTCTCCCTCCGAACGCCCGCCGGATGGTCTTGCGGTGGGCGACGCTTCACCGGAGTGCGCTGAAGGCGCACTGGGCTTGGGCGCAGAACCGGGGTGGGGCGGAGCGTCCGGCAGGCATTCCCCCCTTGGAGTAAACTGACGGCATGGGACACGAGCGCCTTCCCCACATCGAGTCGGCCCGCCATCTGGGAGGGCACGTCGTACGTCTTCAGTTCGACGACGGCGTCGAAGGGAACGTCGACCTACGCGACATAGTGGGGGAGTTCACCGGGGTGCTAGCGCCTTTGGCGGATCCGGCGTTTGTGTCGCAGGTGTTCGTGAACGCCCAGCGGACGATCACCTGGCCCGGCGAGCTCGATCTCGACCCCGTCGTCCTTTACTGTGCGGTTCGCGGGATGCCGCTGCCGACGTATGCCAAGCCATCGCGACGGCCCAAGGTCGGAGCGGGCGGACATCGACGCCGAGGCACGACACGAGCCGCGAAGGGCGGGAAGCGTGCGGGCGCATGATGATTGCCCGGCATCGGCTGCCGGACTCTTGGTGCTGATAATGCAGGGAGTGCTTCGTCCCCGGGGGGTGAATGGTGAATGGGGAGCCAACTTACGTCGGTCGCCGAGAGGCCCGTCGGAGAGGCTCGAACGGGCGCGCGGTGGGGGTGTCCCGGACGCGGCCGTAGGTCGTGTAGCGGCCCAGCGCCGTTGAAGTCGACCGGTCGCGGGCCAGGAACGATACGGGTCGAAACTGCCACGGAGGGACGTGTCGAGTACTCGAACAAAAAGCGCAGAATGTCATGGCTGGCGGCAGGGTGGCCGGTCGTCCCATCGTGCAAACCGCGTACTCGCGGCGCTCCTCCCGATGGGCTGTCGCGTCAAACGTGAACGTGCCAAGTCGCACCAGACCGTGGCGCCGTCTCTCCGTCGACGACGAGCACAATCTGCTGCGAATACGGCGGTTGAGACGCACGGGGCTGGTCTCGCCGGCGGGTCATTCGGCAGTCTCGCGCGGATGGCGTCACGCCTGCATTCGAAGCGTGGTGCGAAGTGGTGTAGAATGCCGCCATGGCAATCGCCGACAGGCCCGTCCGACAGAGCGTGAGTCTTCCTGCCCGTGTGGCGCGGCGGGTCCGCGTCTTGGCGAAGGCCCGCCGCTCGAGCGCGAGCCGCGTCCTGGTCGATCTCATCGAGTCGGGGCTGGCGGCGAAGGAGCAGGAGAGGGTCCGCTATCTGGCACTTCTCGAACAGCTGCGGAAGTCCGATGATCCCACCGAGCAGGAGCGAGTCACGCTCGAACTCGCGCGCCTGACGTTCGGTGAGTAATGCCGAGGATCGAGTGGACGAACCTGCCCGACGCCCTGAGACGACACCTATTCCTTCGAGCGCGCGAGCGTGCCATCTCGGATGAAGACCTCCTAGCGCTCAAGGCTTGGCGGGAGTCGACGCCGAGTGCACCTGACGGCGATTGGTACAAGGACTTCGGTACGTTCAAGATCTGCGGTTCGGGCCCTTTCCCGAAGACGTTCCTGCTTCGCGGACAGGCGGCGCATGGTCGGAAACTTTGATCCGCGGAACGCCGATTTCCGCGGAGGTGGTTGCCGACGGGGCGGGCGCTCCTGAGACTGATCGACGAGCAACCGAGTTGAAGGCCAGCATGATCCCCAAGCATCGTGTTCCGACGCATCCCGGCGAGATCCTCCGCGAGGAGTTCCTCCGTCCGATGGGCATCACGCAGGTCAGCTTTGCGCGGTATCTCGGAGTTCATCTCCAGCGCATCAACGAGATCATTCGAGGCAAGAGGGGGGTGACGGCCGAAACCGCGTAGCTCCTCGCGCACGCGCTCGACACCAGTACCGAATTCTGGGTCAACCTGCAGTCGATGCACGACCTTGCGGCAAGCAGACCGGCCCGGAGGCTGTCGGCGATGCGGCGTACGGGGTAAATCGCGGTTCGGCGCAGTCGCGCATCTGGCGCGGGCCAGGCGGCCGCGGGCGTCAAGCGAACCTTCGGCGGCGCAGAATGGCCGACATGCCCAGGGACCTGCTCAAGGACATCGTCGCGGTTCGTCACGTCGGCGGGCGGGCGCCACCGGTTCGCCACGTCTCGAAACCTCTCGCTCTCCCGCCGAAAGGTCCGCGAGTGAATAGACCTCAATGGGTACGAGAGTGCTCGACGGAAATTACGCGAGGGTCTTGGTCGGCCGCAGCGCTCCCTCGACTCACGCGCGGGTCAGCGCGGCTCGAGGACGCGCAACTTCGCACCGACGATTTCGAGAGTGGCGACGCTGACGCCGAGGGCGGCGGCGGCGCGAAGCACCGGAATCAGAGCGGCGGGGGTGCGGTGGGCCTGGCCGCGCAGCGCCTGGACGAGGTCGGGGCCCACGGTCGCGAAGTCGAAACGTCGCAGCAGTACCTCGAAGTCGTCGCGAGGTTGCCAACCCGGCTTCTCCAGAGGCGGGGGCCACGTGAACTTCACGACTTCGAGCTGGCCGAGGATGCACTGGGCCTGCTCCTTCGCGATCTGGGCGGCGGCGCCCTCCGGGAGCGTGATTCGCTGCGTCTCGAACGTCGCGGTTGCCTCCGCGACGACCGCCGACGCGTCGTCGCCCCGCCCTTCGGCTGCCAGCGCACGAACGGTGACATCGAAGCGACCCTCGCCGAGGGCCCAACTGGCGTTGTAGAGCCGGAGGATCGGCTGGAAACCGACCCCAAAGTGCATCGGGATCGCGAGCTCGACGAGCTCGCTCTGGCGGTACGCGACGGGCCGTCGTACCTGAGCCGGGATCGAGACGTCCGAGCCGGGGTACACGGCGCGTCCGGCCCATTCGTGCACGGAGAACCAGTTTCCGAGCCACACCCCGTTCGCCTCGAAGCGGAGGTAGGGGTTCTTGAAGCCCGTGAGTTGCGCCGTCGCCGTCAGGAAGACCTGCGTGCGCACCCGCTCGACCGCGAACGCCTGCTGCCGGCAGCCCGGGCCCATCCGCGAGATCCGCGTCTGCTCCCCGGTCGCCTCCCGTGCGAAGTGGTTCTCCTCGAGCGATACGTCCAGGGTGATGGCCACGTGCGAAGCCTCCTTGTCGAAGCCGTCCTACTCTCGCAGAGACGCCGAAGTCAGGGGGCTGTGGCGGCCGAGCACCGTTGGATCGGTCCGGTCGCGGATCGGGAACGGCCACGCGTTTCCACCTCTCTCGTTCTCACCGAGAGGCACGCGAGTCAACGGACATGGACGGGGGTGGGGGCCCGAAGGGGGCGCGAACCGGAGTCGCGTCGCGCCGAGCGGTGCGACGGATTCGGGCGGGGGTTCGTGGTTTGAGTGACCGCAGGGCGCGCCCGGGCATCGAACACGGGGTACCGACCGAATTCCCCGAAAGGAATCCTATGAGCGACATGAAGGACAAGATCAAGCGCGGCATCGACAAGGCCGCCGGCAAGACCAAGAATGTGGCCGGCAGGGTGGTCGACAAGACGAAGGATGCGGCCCGATCGACGGGCGATGCCATGAAGCGGGCGGGCGTGAAACTGAAGGATTCCGGAAAGCGGTAATCCCGCGGCTCCGCTTCCCTCGCCCGGGCGAGGTCGCAACGGATACCGCCTTCTACGACATCCGTGAGTTGCTGGAGCGCGGCATCCTGATGCCGAACTCAGGTGGCGGTCGGAGTACGGGCTACCGGCTCGGCGAGCCGGAGCCTGTCGACGTCAGTGCGGCCAGTGCCACGCGAAGATGACGCCGGTGATCGCGCCGTAGAGGATGCCGTCGATGAAGGTGGCGACGATGGTGCGCTTGTAGGCGCCGAACCAGAGGGCGTTGGGAATGAAGGAGAAGCAGTAGGCGAGGATTCCGGCGGTCGTCGCGACCTGGAAGACCCGGGCGAACGGGGCCGCGCCGGGGAGGGCGACTCGCGTGAGGTAGGCGATGAGGGTGCTGACGGCGAGGTAGACGACGAACGTGGCGGCCATCGTGCCGCCCATCGTCAGCGGTGTCCGCCAGACGCTCAAGTGGCCGACCGGACCCTCCTTCAACGCCTTTTGCACCTTCTCCGATTTCATCGCCTCGCGTTTGCGGAAATCGGGGAAGACGTAGTTGCCGGGCTGGATGTCGCTCCTGCGGAGGTAGTCCATGAAATCGTCCTCGTCGGGGAGGGCGATGAAGTCCCGCTGGTGATGGGGCAGGGCCATTGAAAGGATGATGGAGACGATCCAGATGGCGGCCGCCGAGAGGAGGATCGGGAGCCAGAGGGCGGTCAGGAATTCCATGTGGCTCCTTTCTCTACCAGAAGCCGCACGGGGCGGACGGAGGGACGGGGCATCGGAAACTTGGCATTGGTCAAGAAACGAATGCCGCTTTGGAAGGACGATCGTTCATCAGGCGTCGCGCGCAGGGTCCCTGACCGATCCGATGGAACGTGTTTCGTCCCCGGGGGGGCGGGAAGTCAACCGATGTCGATCATCGAGGGGCCCGCGTGACAGGACCCGGGATCAACGACGCCGCCGGTCAGTGGGAGAACGCGACGCGATCACCGTTCGAAAGGTCGACGACCACGAGCCAGTTCATCGTGACGTCGGCGCACGCGGCGATCTGGCGGTCGAGATCGACGTCGCCGCCGTTGAGCGCGGTGAGCGGAACGCCCTGCCCCACGTTCGCGCCCGAAATCTCGGTCCGATTGCCGTTCGCGAGGTTGACGGCGATCACCGGGTTGGCGATCCCCGCGAAGACGAGGAGCCGGTTGTTGGCGGAGTCGAGGCGGATGTCTTCGGCGACGTCGATGCCCCGAGGCCTGGCCGCCCGCGCGGAGTTCCTGCGCGAGAAGGGGGACGGCGGGCCGCATGAGGCTCGCGCCGGGCGCATGGCGCGATAGAGTCGCGCCAATGGTCACCCCGAAGACCTTGATTCTCGGGGGGGGCATGACCGAGCTCGCGGCCGGTATCGCCTCGGGGCTGCCGGGTTACCGAGCGGCCCTTTGTCTCGGGCGAGACTGCTCGCCGTACTGCATGCGCTCGGGTTCCATCCGTGACGGATTTGCCGCCGACGCGAGTTTCGGGACGTGACGCAGCCGCCCCCGATTTCACCCGTGGGCGACGCCGACGCGGGTCCCCGTCCTCTCTGGTCGGTCATGATTCCGACCTACAATTGTGCCGAGTATCTGCCGCAGACGCTCCATAGCGTCCTTGCAGAGGACCCCGGGTCCGGGCACATGCAGATCGAGGTCGTGGATGACGCGTCGGCGGACCGACCCGAGGACGTCGTGCGGTCGATCGTCCCGGGCCGCGTGGCGTTCTTTCGCCAGCCGGTCAACAGGGGTGTGGTCGGGAACTTCAACACGTGCATCGAGCGCGCTCGCGGGCACCTCGTCCACATCCTTCACGGCGACGACGTCGTCCGCGAGGGCTTCTACGCGCGCATCGCCGAGCTCTCTCGACGATGGCCTGACAGCGCCCTGCTCGCCACCCGCTCGTTTCACGTCGACGAGACCGGGATGGTGCTCGACGCAACCGCCCGTCTGCCGCACTTGGAGCGGCCCGGAAACGATCCCGGATCGCTGCTCTACCGCAACCAACTGGCATGCGCGGGCGTCGTCGTGCGCCGCGCCTTCTACGAGCGCCATGGCGGCTTTCACCCCGCGCTCGTCCACACCGCCGACTGGGAGATGTGGCTTCGGGCGATCCAGCTGGGTGGCGGCGTGGTTTGGCCCGAGCCGCTGGCGGGTTTCCGGATCTTCGGGGGCAGCGATTCGTCCCGCCTTCGCCTCACCGGGGAGAATGTGCGGGATTCCGTGCGTTTGGGCGAGATCGTCGCGGCCCGGACGCCCCGCTTCGACCACCGTCGATTTCGAGCGGAGCTCGCGAGCGTGGCCCTCCACCAATCGAACTCCTTCCACGCGCTCGGCGACGAGCCGGCGGCGCGCGCCAACCGGGAGATCTGGCGGGAGCTGACGTCGTATCGGGCCATCTTCCGGCGAGCCGCGAGGGCGCTCCGGAGTACGATTCGCGACCTTCGACGAAAGGTCGGGTCTCGATGACCGCACTGCCCAAGCGAGTCGTGCGGTCGATCCTGGCCCGCCTCGGGTACCAGCCGCACGCCCCGTCCTCGGCTGCGCGCCCGACGCCGGACGACCGCAGGCGCGCGGAGTTCGGGCAGACGGCCGACATCATCGTTCTCCGGCATCGTGCGCAGACGCGCGAGACGGTCGCCGCGCTGCGCCGCAAGTACGCCGCTCCCGTGCTGGGGTCGGTCCCGGTTTGGACCCTGCTCGAACGCATGGCGGCCTGCGTCGATCCGACCGACCTGCGCCTCTACGGCGTGAGCCAGCAGTTGCACGTGCTCCAGGTGCTGGCCGCGATGGAGGCCGACGGGGTGACCGATCCGGATCTCATCACGGCCGCGCTGATCCACGATGTCGGCAAGGTCCTGTTGCTCACCGGCGAGGCGCCCGAGAACGTCGTGTGCTTCAACGAGCCCATCGGACCTCACGATGCCGGTATCGGGCTCGACCAGTGCGTGCTGCAATGGAACCACGACGAGTTCGCGTACTCACGATTGAAGGACCAGGTGTCCGATCCGGTCGCCTGGCTGGTCCGCTACCACAGCATCGATCTGGCCCGTTGCGAGCCGTTGATGGACGCGCGCGATCGCGCCTACACGGCGCGTTACCTGCGAACGTTTCAGCACTACGACCAGGAATCGAAGTCCCCCTATTCCATCCCCGCGCGACGGATCGAGGACTACCGTTCGCAGGTCGAACGTCTCCTGCCGCGCACGCTCGTCTTCTAGGCGGCCCGGACCGCGTTCGTGCACCGCCGCGGGCGGAACACGGGTGCATGACCGCAGTTGCGCACTTCCCAGTCCCGGCGCGCGGGGGGTGGCCCC
>JANNRO010000277.1:0-24166 GCA_031401505.1 Planctomycetia bacterium | reverse complement strand
ATTCGACGTCGTCGTCCCAGAGCACGTCCGGGGAGATCGACAGAGTCCGGCTCGAAGTGGGGCCGGGCCGCTTCGACGTCACGGTGAAAGTCCCCGGTTACGACGACGTCGAGTTCAGGGATGTTCCCGTTACGACGGTGAGAGAGACGATGCTCGACGCCCCACTGCGCGCGACCCTGAAGTAGCGGTTCGAGTGCGATCGACTCGTCCGCCTTCGACTTCCCGGTGCGATCGAGTCGACCGAAACCCGTAGACTCGACGTCGGAGATTCCGTGGCTGCCCCGACTTCCCGTCCCGTGGTCCTTTGCGTGGACGTCGAACCCGACGAGCGATTTCCGGCGTCGGGTCATGCGTCGTGGAGCGGATATCACGCGCGATGGGGGAGGCTCTGCCGCGAGCGCGCGCGCCTCGCAGACGCGACCGGGGCGCCCGTGTGCTGGTCGTGGTTCTTCCGCATGGACCCGCAGGCGCAGGCCGCGGCGGGGTCGCGCACGGCCGCGGCCGGCATCGCGCCCGAGCGCCTCGACGCGATGCGAACCGCGGGCGACTCGATCGGCGTCCACATGCACCCGCTTCGCGCCGAGGGCTCGGGGTGGGCGATCGATTTTGCCGACGACCATTGGGTCGACGATTGTGTCCGTTCGTCGATCGAGGCCTTCCGTGCCGCGACGGGCGAGGGGTGCCGGTCGTTCCGCTTCGGCGACCGATGGCTCGATGGTCGACGTGTCCGCCTCCTCGAATCGCTCGGCGTCCGTGTCGATCTTTCGGTCGAGCCCGGGCACTTCGGCGTACCGGGCCCGGTGGCCCGCGAACCTCATCGCGGTACGTGGCCCGATGCCGAGCGCGCCCCGCGCGGGCCGTATCGCCCGTCGTACGAGGATGCGATGAGTCCGGACTCCGGGAGGCGACGCGGCCTGCTTGAACTCCCGGTCACCACCGTCTGGAAGGACGGGCCGTGGAAGCGTCGACGGCGAGCGCTCAAGTTTCACCTCTTCCCTGCGACGCGACGCAACCGCAGCCTGAGCCTCGATCTGTCGCTTCCGCCTCCGCTGTTCAGGACGGCCCTCGAACGCGCGATCCGGGTCGGCGGTGGTCCCCTCGTTCTCGTCCTGCGCACCGACCGCCCGCGGGGTTCGGGGGACGACCCGATCGAACTCAACTTCGCGATGCTGCGATCGGCGCCTCGGATCGCGGAATTCCGATTCGAGACAGCCGAAGCGGTGGCCTCGCGGTACGAGCCCCGCTGACGGCGCGCAAACGCCGACCGACGCCCCGCAGGGTTCCTTCACACGCTCTCGCCGCCGCCGTCGGGCCGTCGTGAGCCTCCGTATGTGACAACGTGATCAGGACTCCCGACTCGGCGATCCGACGTGCCTGGCCGGTCTGGCGATGCGATTGGGCAGGAGCGTGCATCGGGCGGATTTCCACGGTTGCCAACGGGATGCCACCTACGATCGGTGGTCGCACCAGCGATCCGACGGTGTCGTCTCGAAGGATTCCGCGGACCCCACCGATCGAAAACCCCGGACCCGAGGACTCGGCGAGACCACGATGGACATGGACGAGCGCTGGAGCCGGACCGGAGCCGTCGGGGAGCGAGGCGACCTCTTCATCGAGACGGAGCAGGGACCATTCGAGGGCGCAAGCCCGAGCGCTCGTCGATGACCCGATCTTCCCAGCCGAGGTCCTGAGCAGGTGCCGATCGAACGCGACCATGCGAAGCGTCGGGTCAAACGCGTCCCGGCCCCATTCGACGAGGCGGTCGTCGGCGGCGGTCCGGCCGGGACGAGCGCGGCGATCACGCTCGCTCATGGGGGCGCGCGCGTCGTGGTGCTCGAACGGACGGACTACGGCGCCGTTCGCGCCGGCGAGTCGATCCGTCCCGCCTGCAAGCCGCTGCTCGTGCGACTCGGAGCGTGGGAGCGCTTCGCGTCCGCCGGCCATCATCCCTCGCCGGTGATCTGTTCGGCATGGGGCCGCCCCGAACTCGTCTCGCGGGATGCGCTCTTCGATCCTCACGGGACCGGTTGGCACGTGGACCGGCGCGCGTTCGACGAGATGCTGGCCTCGTGCGCCGAGGAATCGGGCGTGACCGTCTGGCGATCCACCCGCGCCCTCCGCTTCGCGCGCACGCGGTCGCGCTGGCAGATCCGCACGATGTCCGAAGAGGGCGCGATATCGATCGCCGCTCCGTTCGTCATCGCTGCAACGGGGCGCCTGGCGACGATCGCCCGCGAGCGAGGGGCCGAGGTCGTCGTGCACGACGACCTCGTGGGCCTCGTCCGATTCACGGGCCCCTCGAAGACGGCGCCCGCGTCCGCCCCGCCCGCAGACCCGCTTCGCGTCACGCTGGTCGAGGCCGTTCCCGACGGCTGGTGGTACTCGGCGCCGCTGCCGAGCGGAGCCGTCGTCGTCGCGTACATGACCGATGCCGACCTCGTCGGGAAAGGACGCTCCGGGCCCGCGACCACCTGGCGCGAGGCGCTCGCGCTCGCTCCGCGCACGCAGCGCCGCTGCCATGGCGCACCCGCGAGCCGGGCGTCGCTCCGCGTCGTGACCGCGCGCAGCCAGCACGTCCACCCCGCCGCCGGGGAGGGATGGATCGCCGTCGGCGACGCGGCCCTCGCGATGGACCCCCTCTCGTCCGTAGGCGTCTTCGAGGCGCTTCGCTCGGGCGTCGATGCCGCCGCGCGCGTCCTCGCTGGCGACTCGCGTTCACTCTCCCAGTACGCCGTCGCCGCCGCCGAGCGCACGCACGCGTACCTCGACATCCGCCGTGCCTACTACCGCGCCGAGACTCGCTGGACCGGTTCGGCGTTCTGGAAGCGCCGCCGTTCCTGACGCGACCGCCGCCGCGCGATCGGTCGACGACGATCCCGTCGTCGCGAGAGTCGGGCGGCGAACGGTACACCGCCGCGGTCGGTCGGCGCCGCGGAGCGCCGCGGTTCAGAGCTCTCGTGGCGCGGCCGCGGTGGAAAAGCCCACCCTGACCTGCTCAGGAAGCTCGGGCCGGGAGGTTGAGGTACTTCGCGTCGCCGAACCCCAGAATCGGCCAAAAGATGAATCCGAGAAGTGCGAGACCGACTCCGAAGCCCGAACCTTTCCCGAACTGTCTTGCGACCTCGAGCGACAGCAGAACGAGGATTACGAGATTGACGATGGGAATGAGCAGGAACAAGACCCAGATTCCCGGCTTCTTTGCGATCTTGGTCAGGATGTAGACGTTGTAGATGGGCACGATGGCGGCCCACCCGGGCTGACCCGCCTTGACGAAACTCATCCACCAGCCCGCAAAGACGAAGCCGAAGACCGCGAGATAGATCACGATTTGCATCGGTCGAATTTCTCCGTGACCCCGGACGAGGGCGGGGCTCCTCGGAGAATACCGGGCGAAACACCGCGCGCGCAAGGGCTCGGTTCTCGTCGTCGACTTCGATCCGCGCCGACCGAGCATCCCCGACCCGGTTCGTGCGCCGTGGCCGTCGAAAAACGTAGGGGTACGCCGGCATTCGAAGGCCTCCATGTTCGGGCGGGGTGCAAGAACTCACTCGGACCTGCGTAGAGTGGTCCGCACATGCCCATGCCCGACGACCCGAAGGCCGGATCCTGGAGACAGCGGAGAGATGCGGGGTGGGTTGCCACCGAACGATCGGTCGAGCCGCGGGTCGAAGCGGCGGCGACGCCGCACGAGATCCGCGAGACGATTCGCCGCCTGCGGCGCCGGGCGCGGTTCCATTTCGCGTTCGCCGCCTTTTTCGTCTTCGCCGCCGCCTTTTCGTTTTCGCAGCGGCCGTCGATGTCGTCCACGCGAAGCGACGTGAAAGCGCGGGCAGATCTCGTGACGGAAGACATCTTTCAATGGGAGGTCGTGTTGATGAGCCTCGGTCTCGCGATCGTGAATCTCGTCCTCGCACTCTCGAAGGGTCGTCGGGCGACGCGCCTCGCGGTCGATCCCGACGCCGATCAGCCCGAAGCGAAGGTCTTCGAGTAGCGTTCCGTCCCAAGCAGCCCCGACGAGGTTCGTTCCCCGCGACGGTCGGAAAACGAAGTGGGTCGAGGTCCGGCGAGTCGTCGTCGTCGATCGACGCCCCGGGAAACTCGTCATGTCTCGGGTCGACGCGTACCCTTCGCGCGCGAGACTCGCGATCGTGGACAACGGCGAGAGGACCGCCGGCCCGAACTCGGGTGAGAGCCCGCGTCCGCGCCCACGAGCTGCGGACTCGCATCACGGCGTCTGGGATCTCGGACCTCCATTGACGGCCGGGATGTGCCTTTCGGCCTGAACGCGCCCGTACGTGCGAGCCGCTCGTCCCCGGCCGGCCTGCAAGAGGCGAGAGTCGCGACGACGCAGGTTCCGAACGATCACATCCGGTCGCATGGGGCGGGCCGTCGCCAACCTCAGTCCGCCCGAGTCGACTTCCCGGCTTCCGGATCCGGTCCGGCATCCAAAGTTCGCGCGGTCCGTCAGATCCTTACACCTGTAGAGCCGCGGACAACCGCCCGAACCGAGGCATTCGATCCCATGAACGCAGACGCCCTGATCGGTATCCTCTTGACTGCGCTGATCTGCGCTCTGATCGCCTTTCTTGCCGCGCTCTTGCTCCGCACCCGGCAGTCGATCCTCGGCTACATCGGCGCAGGCCTGCTCGGACAGGGAATCGGTTCCTGGCTGGCCGGTGTCGTCCACGGCACGGGCTGGCCCTACGCGTTGACGATCTCGACATCGAGCGTCCACTTGCTGTGGACCTTCGTCGGCGCCCTGATCGTGCTCCTCGTATTCCGTTTCGTGCCGCGCTCGAGCCGGTGAGCGATCACGTTGACCGCCCTGATGTCGCCGCCGCCTCCGGAGATTCGCGCCATGCCTCTCGATGACAAGCAGTTCACGGAATTGGTTCGTCGCTTCGACGTTCTGGAGGATCGGTTCGACGCGCTGCTCGCCTCGCTTGCCGGAAGCGGATCTTCGGAAAATGCCGCCGCCCGCGGGGCGACGCAGACGCGGGTGACGGGCGCCGACTGTGCGCGATTCGTCGATCCTCCGTCACCGATTACGGATCGGAGAGGGCCGGATCAGGAGCTTCGATCACCTGCGCACCCTCCTACGTGAGGGCTGTTCGCGCCGCAGGGGCCACGCGTACGGCGGCTCCTCGACGACCACGCCCAACACGCCCGTGTCGTCACGCTGACCAGCCGCGCCGCGGCCGTCCGACTCCTCCAGCCGTTCAGATCCGGCCCCTGACCGCAAACTTCTCCGCCGAGTCCTTGGCCGTCGAGGTCCAGGCCATCTCGCGGGCGGGGAGGGCGGCGCGGGGACCAATCGCGGCGCCCCGGAGTGCGCCGGGTGCATGCTTTGCATGGAATTCGCCCGACACGACATCCACTCGTCCCCGGTGATCGGCCGGATCGAGGCCGGGGTCGCCGCATCACTCGGGCAGCGTGTGCTCGAGGCTTCGGAGACCCGACGCGACGAATTCCGGTCGCGAGCCTTCGACGCCGTACCAAAGGGTCGAGAGCGCGACGATCGCCGCCGCCGCTCGCGCACGCGCGAGCGCCGCGTCGTCGATCACGACACCGCGGTACGTACGAAGCGCGGCGGCGACGAGCGGCTCACCCAGCCACTGCCACAGCCCTGCGAAGTCCATCGACGGGTCCCCGACGCAGACATCTCCCCAGTCGATGATCCCCGAGACGCTCCGCGCCGAAACGTCGACGAGCACGTGGCCGTCGCAGAGGTCGTAATGGACGAGGCAGGTCGGACCCGCGACGGCCGCCGGCATGGGGCCGCGGAGGAACGCGATCGTGCGGGCTGCGAGCGACGGAGACAGCGTCGGCTCCATCGTCGCGAGACGGTCCAGCATGAACGCGCGCCATCGCTCGAACCGGCCCTCCATCGACTGGGCGCGTACGCCGAGTGCCAGCGCCTGCTCCACGGGAAACGCGTGGACTGCGGTCAGGAAGGAGCCAAGTTGCGCGCCGCATGCGGCGACATTCGCCGCATCGAGGGGAAGGAGGATCGCGGGCGTGCCCGGAAGCCTCTCGTAGCCGAGGAAGCGGTACGGGTAGCCACGGCCCGGCTCGCCGCGCAGACTCGGCCGCGGGATCCCGATCGGTACCCGGTCCGCAAGGCGCGGGAGCAGCGCCGCCTCGACGGAGTGGATCGCCTCGACCTCGGCGCGCTTCGGGAATCGGAAAATCCAACGCCCGTTCACGTCGTAGACGACGCTGTCCCAGCCTTCGTCGAGATAGGTGACATCGACCGCTCCGATGTCCGGGAACTGCGCGTTGACGAGTGCGCGTACGGTCGCGGCATCCAGAGCGTGCTCGGAGACCCACGGGGCGGCGGCCATGGCTGCGCAGGGTGGGCGCTCCGTCGGACGAAGTCAATGAGGTATTGGTGTGACGCGGGCTTTCGCGCAACTCGGCGAGCGGGCGGTCGGACCGCGTGAGTCTCACGTGACACCGTCCTGCCGGAGAATCGAACGTTCGACCGCGGGGTTGGAAGTCATGGGTTCCGGAAACTCCGACCCGTTGATTCCGGGAATTCCGACCCGCCCCGCCGATTCCTGACCCGCGGCTTGCGGCGCGCCCGCGCGCTGCGCGACTCTGCCTCTCGATGTGCCGGGTGCGGCGGGACAGGCCCCGCAGGTCGACGAGTCGTCCTCGCTCGAGCGCTCGGGCTCCAGCGGGACCCGACGAACTGTACAATCTCTTCGGCGCCTCCGCGCCGACCTTCCCAGTCGTTGCGACGTACCGGTCGACGCTCTCGTCTGCTCGCGAGCTTTCTCCGGCTCGGAGAACCATGGAACTGCCGTTCCGTCAGAAGGGCGACGAACTGTTGCGCTCCGGCGCCATGCTCGCCATGCGGGAGCGCCTCCGCCGCCACGCCCGGAATCACGATCTCCGGTCCGTCGTGGCCTACGCCTTCGACCACCGAACGCGGATGCTTCCCTTCGTCCTGGTCGATCGTCGGATGTCGCCCGCCGGCGTAAGGGGCATTGGCTCCGCTCTCCTCGACGCGGGCTTCCTGAAGACGCGAATCGTCCTGCAGACCTGGAATCGCAATTTTGCCCCTTCGCTCGCGCGGCTCGACGGACGCATCCCGGACCTCTTTCTAGTCTCGAGCATGGGAATCCACTCGGGGCGGATGGCGGACCTCGTGAAAGACGTCTGCCGGATCGATCCCGCGCATCGTCCCCTCGTCATCGCCGGTGGGCCGCACGTCTGGTACTCGCCGTGGGAGGTGTTCAGCGCCGACCCGCGATCGCCCGAGGGGCCCGATCTCGCGGTCACGGGCGAGGTATACGTGCTCCTGGAACTCCTGGATCGTCTTCTCGGCGAGCGTGGCGAGCGGGAGACCCTGCGCTCGACGTTCCTCCGCGTGAAGCGCACGGGCGGCCTCGACGATATCCCGGGCCTCGTGTTCCCCGTCGGGCGCGAGGGTGCCCCCCCCGAGGAGCTGGTTGACACCGGTGTTCAGCGCTTGCTGGGAGATCTTGACGAACTGCCTCACCCCGTATTGGGCTATCGCCTGCTCGAGCCGCCGAGCCGGTCCGCCGCGCTCGCGAACTCGCCACTCTCGGCGAAGGACGTCGGGCGCTACAGTTCGGTCTCGTCGATCGAACTGACTTATGGGTGCAAGTTTCGCTGCCCGTATTGCCCGATCCCCGCCTACAACCAGCATCAGGATCGCGCGAAGAGCCCGGCGCGGATCGCGGACGAAATGCGCCGCATCCATGAGGAGTACGGCATCGGCTTCTTCTTCGGCGCGGACGACAACTTCTTCAATCGCAAGGAGAGAGCCGTCGCGATCGTCGAAACGCTGGCCGCGACGCGCCTCGCCGACGGCACGCCGCTCGGCAAGCGGGTCGGGTGGGGGACGGAAGCCACCGTCCACGACACGCTGCAGATGCGCGATCATCTGCGCCGATGTCGGGACGCCGGGCTGAAGGCGCTCTGGCTGGGCGTCGAGGACATGACGGCCACCCTCGTGAAAAAGGGCCAGTCGGTGGACAAGACCGGCGAGGCGTTCCGCCTCCTCCAGAGGGCGGGGATCAACCCGATGCCCATGCTGATGCACGACGACAGCCAGCCGCTCATCTCTCTCAAGAGTGCGCGAGGCCTCGTCAACCAGGTCCAGCTGCTGCGCAACGCGGGCGCCATGACCGTCCAGATCCTCATGCTCTCGCCGGCCCCCGGCAGCAAACTCCACGAGCAGACCTACAGCGGTCTGGCCTACGAGAGCGTGAACGGTCGCGCCGTGGAGCCGCACCTGATCGACGGGAACCACGTCGTGGCGTCCCGCTCGAGCCGTCCTTACGTAAAGCAGTTGAACATCCTCTTCGCGTACCTGTTCTTCTACAACCCGTTGCGCTTACTGAAGGCGCTCGCGTTCCCGAAGAATCGGCGGGGGCACTTGGCCGATGCGGGGCTGCAACTCGTCGGGATGGCGGGCTGGGTGCGCAACGTCTGGTTCACGACGCCGTGGCTGTACCACTTGATGCGCGGTCGCATCGTTCGCTACCAAGCACCGCCGACGAGCCAGATCCCCTTTCGTAGCGTCGCAGGTGGACGGGCGGCGCACGGACTCGACAACCAGAAACTCCCGATGGGGGCGGACGGGTTCCGGCAGACCGTCGGCCGCTGAACACAAGGAGTCGGATGGAGCGGGGCGGCGGTGCCGACGAGGCGCCGGTCTCGCCTCCGAAGCCCGTCTCCATCGTGCTCGTCCTCGGTGTCCTGATGCCGGCCCAGAACTCGGGGCAGAGGGCGTCGTGGGACCGGCACCACTCGCCGAACACGTTCGCGGCTCCGAGTCCGGTCGGGGCGGGGCCCACCCGATCTTCAGATACGGGATGGCGGCCGCCTCGGGCCGCAGGTCTCGCGTGGGAGGTGGTGCCGGCACCTGGAATTGAACCAGGTCGCCCCGCTCGCTCGCGGACTCGCTCGGCGGCGACCGCGGGGGCCCGCATGTCAGGGGGCCGAGCCCCCTACGGCTCCGCTGTCGCTACGCTCGGCGTCGCCTACCCCCTGTAGGTCCCTGGTTCATGAACAGGTCGCGCGGTCGGCAACAACGGCGTGCGTCGCAACGACTCCAATGATGGTGCCGACACCTGGATTCGAACCAGGGACCTACGGCTTATGAAGCCGCCGCTCTAACCGCTGAGCTATGCCGGCAGGAGGATCGCGACCGAAGAACGACAGCGTAGGACGACTCGCCGCGTCGCGCCAAAGAACGGCGGAGCGCCCGCACGGTCCGGCCGATCTTCGCCGCCGTCCCGCCGCCCCTACACTTGCGCCGCTTTCCCGGAGGGCTCCATGTCCACGAAGAAGAACAAGACCACGCGCGGCGGCTCGGGCCGCGGCAAGTTCAAGAAAGGCCGCACCAAGCGGCAGGCGACCCACAGCCAAAAGGGCCGAAGCCCCAAGCGCCGCAAGAACCCGTAGACCACCCGCGGACACGCCAACCGTCCGGCCCCGTCGCCCGCGCTCGTCCGATGTGAATCGGACCCACGCGGGGCTCCGGTTCGATGCGCGCCCGCGCCCCGCGCACGTCAAATCGCAGACGGGGCCCGCGTCCGCGTCGGTGATTTCCCGCGTCCGACCGCCTTAGGCGCGTTCCGCCCCGATCTCCGTATTGGGCCATCGATCCCGCCATGCTCTCGTTCGGAAAACGCCCCCGCGAACTGTCCTCGATCCACGCCGGGCCCATGCTTTTCGGCGACTGGGGCACGTCGCGGCTCTACGTCCTCGGCATCGCGTTCGCCGCGTCCGGCCACGGGTCGCTCTTCTACGTCGCCTGTATGGGCGTCCTCCTGCTGATCGTCGCGTGGGCGTACACCGTCATCTGCCGCGCCTACCCCGACGGCGGAGGTGTCTACGCCGCCGCTCGCGACCAATCGCCCATCCTGGGCGTCATCGGGGGGCTCCTCCTCTTCGCCGACTACGTCGTCACCGCCGGCCTCTCGGCCGTCGAGGCGTTCCACTACCTCGGCGTCGAGTCGGCGCCGATCTGGGCCGTCGTGTCGATCGCCCTCCTGGGCTTCGTCCACTACTTCGGCCCCCGCAAGGCCGGGGTGCTCGCCCTGTGGATCGCGGGCGCCGCGTTCGCGGCCTATCTGGTCATCGGCGCGTTCTCGTTCAAGGGATTCGGCTGCGCGCAGATCCACATCCCCCGCGTCGAGTTCGGCGAGCACTGGACCAGCTTCGTCCACATCGTGCTCGCACTCTCCGGCGTCGAGGCCGTCGCCAACATGACGGGCATCATGGTCCCGCCCGTCAAGCGGACGAGTCGCCGGACCATCTGGCCCGTCGCGATCGAAGTCGTCGCGCTGAATCTCATTTTCGCCGTCGCCATGAACGGGCTGCCCATGTCGGTCGACGAGTTGAAGAGGCACGAGAACGACATGGTGCGCGTCCTCGCCGAGCACTACGTCGGGAGCGGCTTCGCAGCCGTCTCGGGCGTGCTCTTCGCGCTCCTCCTGCTCTCGGCCGCGAGCACCGCGATCACCGGCATGCTCGGCATCCAGTTCTCGATGGCGCGCGACGGGGAGATGCCGCGGGGCATCGGGCGGCTCAATCGCTACGGCGTGCCGCAATGGGCACTCGTCGTCTCGGTCGCCGCCCCGATCCTCGTCCTGGCCTTCGTCCACGACGTCCATGGCCTCGCCGCTCTATACGCCATCGGCGTCGTCGGCGCGATCGCGCTCAACTGCTACGCGACCGGTCGTTCGCCCTCGCCCGAAGTCCGCCGACGGGATCGCATCGGGCTCCTGGCCGTCGCGGCGTTGATGGTCGCGATCTGGATCACGACCGGCGTCGAAAAGCCCCATGCTCTGGTCTTTGCGGGATTCGTCCTCGGTTTGGGGCTCGCCGCGCGCTACGGGTTCCGCGCGTATCGCGAGCGCGTCCACCCCGTCGAGAAGGTCCCCTTCCCCGACGGCGCGCCGCTGATCCTCGTCGCGAGCCGCGGCGACACCTGGATCGTCGATCAGGGATTCGCACGCGCGATCGAGATCGGCGCCGCGGTCGTCGTTTGTCTGGTGCGCGAGGCGTCGTTCCTGATCGCCAACGGCGCGACCGCCCAGCCCGATCGCGCGCTCGACCCGGAGGCGACGGCGCTCTTCGAGTACGCGCGCAAGGCGGCGCAGGATCGCGACATTCCCATGCGCACGTTCTACGACATCTCGACGCAGCCCATGTCCGTCGTCGCCGATCTCGCCGCGACCTTCAGCGTCGCGCAGGTCCACGTCGGCGGTTCCCGCCGAAGCCGACTCGAAAAGGTGCTGCGAGGCAGTCCGCTCGTCGAACTCGAGAGCCTCCTGCCCGAGCAGATCGAACTCGTCGTCCACGATCCCAAAGCGGGTGCCGGGCCGCTGGACAAGGCGTAGGCGTCCGACGGGTGGGGGCGACGGGGGAGGGGCTCGCGCGCGCTCGCGCCGCCGGACGACGTCCCTCGGGCCGACCCGTACACTCCGCCTATGGCCCCGGTGACCATTCCCTCTCCGACGAAACGCGGCCCCGATCTGGCCCCGTTGCGCATCGCCCGTTCGGCGGGCGGGACCGTCGTCCGACGCGGGGGCCGCTTCGCGTGGGTGCTGCTCGTCGGACTGCTCGGCGGGCTCGGTTGGGCGTACGCGACCGGGCGACTCGTGCTCGGGCCGTCGGGCGAGGCCGGCACGCCGGTCGTCGAGACCTCGCTCGTCGCCGGAGGCACGCCCGCCGTCGCGGGTCCGCGCGAAGAGAAGGCCAACGGCTACATCGTCGCACGCAAGCGCGCCGCCCTCTCGACGGTGCTCTCGGGTCGCCTCGTCGAAGTGAACGTCACGGAAGGACAGTCGATTCCGCTCGATTTCGTCGTCGCGCGCATCCAGCACGACGACTACGACGCGGCACTCGCGCGGGCGCAGACCGATGTCGTGCTCGCGACCGCGCGCAAGGGCGAGGTCCAGAAGGCACTCGACGCGAGTCGGCTCGATCTCGGTCGCCTCGAAAGCGACAACGCCGTCCTCGACGAACTCGTGCGGCAGGCGAGGGCCGAGGCCGATCGCACGACGCAGGACCTCGTGCGCAACGAGCCGCTTCGGGGGCGTGTCGTCGACGGGGCGTCGTGGGACAGAATGAAGGCGGCCGCCTCGGCGGCCCATGCGGCGCTCGAGGCCGCGCTCGCGCGCGTCAAGGCGGGCACGTCGGCGGTCACCGCGTGGAACGGCGAGATCGCACGACGCGAGGCCGCGCTCGCCGTCGTGGATGCCGAGATCGCGCGGGCGCGCGATGCCAAACACGAGGCCGAGATCCTGCTCGAGAAGACGTTCGTGCGCGCTCCGTTCGCGGGCCTCGTGATCCGCAAGGACGCGGAGGTCGGCGAAGTCGTCGCGGCCACCGGCGCCGGAGGCAACTCGCGCGGCAGCGTCGCGACGATCGTCGACCCGGCGTCGTTCGAGGCGCAGGTCGAGCCGTCGGAATCGCGGCTCCCCCGTCTCGCCGAGGGCGATCGCGTCCTCGTGATGCTCGAGGCCTCGCCGACGATCCGCATCCCGGGGAAGATCCGGCAGGTGTGGCCGACCGCCGACCGACAGAAAGCCACCGTCGAGGTGCGCATCTCGCTCGACGAGAAGCCATCGATCCTTCGCCCCGAGATGGGTGTGCTGGTCACGTTTTTCGGCAAGGACGCGCCCGCGACGCCGGTGAGCGCGGTCGATCGTCCCCGTGTCGCGGCGCGCGCGCTCGTCAACCGGACCGGTGCGGTCGCGACGGTGTTCGTCGTCGAAGGCGACACGCTCCGGCGCCGTGAGGTGCGCTTGCTGGGCGAGAAGGGCGGCGACGTCGAAGTCGAGTCGGGGCTCGCGGGTGGAGAGCGTGTCGTGCTCTCGCCCGGTTCGACGCTTTCGGACGGGGCGAAGATTCGCGTGAAGGAGGCTCGATGAGCGGACAGAGCGACACATCCGGCGTGCTGGCCTCGATGCGCGGCGTGACGCGGCGCTATCGGCGCGGCGGCCAGGATCTGACCGTGCTCGACCAGCTCGACCTCGACATTCCCTCGGGCGAGTTCCTGGCGCTGATGGGACCGTCGGGCTCAGGCAAGTCGACGATCCTCAATCTGCTCGGCGGACTCGACCGCGCCGACGCGGGGACCATCGTGGTGGGCGGCGAAGAGATCAGCTCGTACGCGAGCGACGATCTCGCGGCCTGGCGTGCGCGCCACGTCGGGTTCGTCTTCCAGTCGTTCAACCTGATCCCGGTGCTGACCGCGCTCGAGACCGTCGAACTGCCGCTGCTGCTGACGCCGCTCTCGAGGAAGGAGCGCCGTCAGCACGCCGAGTACGCGCTCGAAATCGTCGGTTTGACCGATCGACGGGATCATCGCCCGCGCCAGCTCTCCGGCGGACAGGAGCAGCGCGTCGCGATCGCGCGCGCCATGGCGACCGACCCGACGATGATCCTCGCCGACGAGCCGACCGGCGACCTCGACCGGGCGAGCGCCGATGCGGTGCTCGACATCCTCTCCCGGCTGGTCTCGGAGAACGGCAAGACGATCGCGATGGTGACCCACGACCCCGCCGCCGCGGCGCGAGCGACGCGCACGCTCCACTTGGAAAAGGGCGGGCTGGTCGAGGCGGGCGTCGCCGCCCGCTCGTCGTAGGGCTCTTCGGACCCATCCGCCCATGAGCCTTTTCACGCTGGTCCGGCGAAACCTCGGGCGTCACCCGATCCGCACGGTGCTCACGTTCGCGTTCGCCGTCCTCGCGCTGTTCCTGCTCGTCTTCCTGCGATCGGCGTTGACGACGCTCGACGCCGCCGCCAAGAGCGCGGCGAAAGACCGCATCGTCGTCCAGAGCGCGACCAGCCTGTTCGTCTACATGCCCATGCGCTACCGCGAGAAGATCCTCGCGATCGAGGGCGTCGAGCAGACGAGCCCCTGGAACTGGATCGGCGCCTACTACCGCGACCCGATGAACCGGTTCGCTCAGTTCGCGACCGATCTCGAGACCACGCTCGCGATGTACCCCGAGCTCGTGATCGTCGAAGGGTCCAAGGAAGAACTCCTCGCCGATCGCGGCGGCGCCCTCGTGGGACGCGACCTCGCCGAACAGTACGGATGGACGCTCGGGCAGCAGATTCCGATCATCCAGACGATCTACTCGAACGGCGAGAACGACGCCTGGGCGTTCCCGATCCGGGCGATCTACACCTCGACCAATCCCGCGTTCGACGACAAGACGATGTTCTTCCACTGGAAGTACTTCGAGGAGAAGCGCAAGGTGCTGCGCGAGATCGGCTACGGCAACGACGGGCAGGACGTCGGCATCTTCATGACGCGCATCAAGCCGGGCGCCGATGCGTCGAGGGTTTCGGCCGCGATCGACAAGGGCTTCGAGGACGACGAACAACGCTCCCGCACCCAGACCGAGGCCGTCTTCCAGGCCCAGTTCGCGTCGATGTTCGGCAACCTGCCGGTGTTCCTCGGCTGGATCGGCGCCGCGATCCTCGTGGCGATCTTCTTCTCGGTGCTCAACACGACCGGCATGGCGGCGCGCGAGCGGAGCAAGGACGTCGGGATCCTGAAGGCGCTCGGATTCCCCGACCGCACGGCGGCGCGCATGCTGCTGCTCGAGTCGGTGCTGCTGATCGGCGGCGGCGGATTGGTGGGCGTCGTGCTCGGCTGGTTCTCCGTCCCGCTGTTCCGGAAGATGTTCGGCATCCTCATCCCGAACTATCACGTGCGCGTCGACACCGCCTGGATGGGCGTCGTCGTGGCGCTTTCGATCGGGTTCGTGGGCGGCATCATCCCGGCGTGGCGCTTGAGGCGTTTGCGGACGGTCGACGTGCTGCGGGAGGGCGCGTAGCCATGCGCTTCGTCCCGCTCGCCTATCCGGTGCGAAGCCTCCTCGTACGACGGGGCCCGACCGCGTTCGCCGCACTCGGCATCGGGTTGACCGTCGCCATCCTGGCCGGCGTGCTGGCGTTGAACGAGGGCTTCCATTCGATGCTCGTCGCGAACGGGCGCGACGATCTGGCGGTGTTCCTCCGTCAGAGCGCGACAAGCGAGGGCGAGAGCCTCGTTCGCTTCCCCGACGACACCGGCACGCTGCGCGCGCGGCCCGAGGTCGTCTCCGACGAGTTCGGCGTCCCGATCGCGGCGGCCGAGTCGTATCTCGGCATCAACATCGACAAGCTCGACGGCTCGGGCACGACGATCGTCCCCGTCCGAGGTGTCGAGGCCGCCACCTTCCGCCTCCAGGAGCGCTCGTTCCGCCTGCTTCCCGGCGGCGCGATGCCCGTGCTGACCGCTGACGAGGTGATCGTCGGGGCCCCCCTCTCGCGCCGCATGAAGGGGTGCCGCGTCGGAGAGACGATCCTCTTCAATACGACGCCGTTCAAGGTCGTCGGGATCTTCGAGTCGGCGGGCGGTTACGCGTCCGAGATCTGGGGAGGTGTCGAGCGCATCGCCGATGCGTTGCGGCGCACGTTCCGCCAGCGCCTGATCGCGCAGATCAAGCCCGGCACCGACATGGCGGCATTCAACGCGTCGCTCAAGGCCGCGAAGCTCCCCGTCGAGGTGAAGTCGGAGCGGGCCTACTTCGAATCGCAGACGTCGGCGAATTCCGTGTTGCTGTCCATCCTCGCGGGGATCCTGACGTCGTTGATGGGGGCCGCCGCCGTCATCGGCGCACTCAATACGATGCTCGCGGCCGTCGGCGGCCGCACCCGCGAGATCGGCGTGCTCGTGGCTCTGGGCTACAAGCGCTTCCCCGTCTTCTGCTCGTTTCTGCTGGAGGCGGCCCTGATCGGGTTGATCGGCGGGGCACTCGGCTGCCTCCTCGTGCTGCCGTTGAACGGCGTCGAGACGAGCACCACGAACTGGAACACGTTCACCGAGGCCGCGTTCGCGTTCCGGGTGACGCCGGCGCTGCTCGCGAGGTCGCTGCTCGTCGCCGTCGGCCTCGGACTGATCGGCGGCACGATTCCCGCGTGGCGCGCGTCGCGGCTTCTTCCTACCGCCGCGCTGCGACGCTTGTAGTCTCCGCGTCCGAGGAGTCAGCCCATGGCCGAGAAGCGCGATTTCACGCCGCACCAGCAGAAGATCGTCCGCAACTACTACAAGAATCAGGGCGCGATCCGCGAGCAGTCGCTGGCCGACCTCGTGGGCGACCTCTACCTCGCGACGACGGAAGCGAAGACCGCCCAGTTGTGGAAGCGGGCCGACGCGCTCCTCGAGAAGATGGGCGTGCCGGCGTCGGTGCGGGTGGCGCTCGTCGAGAAGCGCAACGCGCCCGCGTTGGCCGAGATCGCGGCCAAGGGGTTTCAAACGGATCGAAAATCCGATTGGGCCCGCGACGCGCGCGAGGAACGTCGGGGCGACTGAGACGCCGCCGCGGGACCCCTACCCCCCGTACCGCAGCCACGCACGCAGCACCTGGATGAGGGCGCCCGGACCCGTGTCCTCGGGCGAGCGCAGGTCGTCGAAGTTGACGAGCGCCGCCGCCTCGACGAGGTCGGCGCCGAGCGACTCGAAAGCGGTCTCTCGTCGCATCCGAAACCGCCATGCGTGGCCCAGCGCGCGGAACAGGACCTTGTCGGATTGGACGAATTCGTCGGCCCATCGCTCCGCGGGAAACGTCTTCGGAGGGAGAGGATCGGCGTCGAGCACCGCTTCGGCGAGTTGGAACCGGAACATCGGGTCGGTTGCGGCATTCCAGAGTTCGACGAGTCGGGGAATCGCCCGCTCATCGCCCTGTGCGAGTTGGACGGCGAGTCCCGCGCCGTAGAGGGAGAGCACCCGGGGCATACCGACGCCGTTTTGATCGGCGAGCAGACGAGCCCTCGCCTCGCGATCGCCGGCGAGTGCGAGCCCGAGGTCGATCGTCGCGCGCGTGGGGAGCCGCGGGTCGCCGCTCGTCGGGTCGACGAACGTCGTCAACGCTTCGATCGCACGCGGATCGCCCGTCGAGCCCAGCGCCCGTACGACGTGTTGCCACATCGGACGCCGTTCGTCGCGCCATGACGAGCGGAACACGTCGAGCAGGAACGGGACGTCGTCGTTATGGCGGGGGCCCGCGAGCAGGATGGCACCCGCGCAGCGCAGTTCCCGATTCTCGGTGCGGGCCGCGAGCGCCGTGCCGATCGCCGTCGTGCCGATCGACGGCGTGCGCGAGCCCGGCACGAAGATCGTCATGGCTTCGGGCGTCGAGAGGTGCATCGCGAGATCGACCCAGTCCCGCTGGGCGTCACGATCCTCCGCTTCGAGGAGCACGTGAAGGATGCGCGAAGCCAGCGCCGTCTTGACCTCCGCCGTGCCGCGCTTTCGGCGCAGGGGCTCGATCAGGAGACGGGCGAACTTTCGCGCCGCCCCCGGCTCGTCGCGCACGGCCGGCCGCGACGTGACGGCGTCGAGCGCGCGCACCGGATCGCGCAGGTGGGCGTACGTATCGACCGCGAACCAGACGGCGTCGCGCTCGGCGCCGAAGCGGCCGAGGTACGAGGCGACTTCCACGGCGACGCTCGGTGCTTCCGTCGCCGACTCCCACCGAAGGCGGATGTCCGACTCGATCCGCTCCCGAGCACGGCTCGGAGCCCCGGTCCATACCCACGCACCGACGAGTCCGAGCCCGACGACGAGGGGGAGCAGGCCGAGCGCGCGGCGGGCGAGGCGATTCACGTCGTGGGTTCCAACGATCGGACGCACGGAAGGTCGGGGCATTCCCGGCTTCGGGGGAGCCTCGTACGTTCGCCGACGCCGATCAGACTGCACGTCGGGGGCGCACCGCTCGTGCGGCGGCCGCGCGACGTGGGCGTACGATAGGGTTCGGGGGGGAGCGACCGTCGCTCCAACCGTGCTTTCGTCTTCGGGAGGTTCTCGATGCGCCAGGTCTTCGTTCTGATCCCCGGACTCGTTCTGGGAATCGCCCTCGGGGGGTTCTGCGTCCACGCGGTTTCGGCTCGCGCCGACGGGGAGCCCGCGCCGGCCCCCGCCACCGACCCGGCCGACCCGGGTTCGCGTCTCGACGCGTTGTTCGCCCGGTACGAACGAGAGTCGGCCGTCCTCAAGACCGAAATCGAGTACTTGAAGTCGCGCGAGGCGACGCTTTCGAAGTACGTGCTCTCGCTCGCCGGCACGGCGGCAAACGTCCGCGCCAGCATCGCGCAGGCGAGGGTGCAGGGATTCGAAGCGGCGGCGATCCCGGCGGAGTCCCGGGTGACGCTCCTGAGGTCGCTCGATCAGCTCGCGAGTGATTTGTCGGGCGGACTGCCGTCCCCGAACGCGAACGAGGTCGCGCTCCGACGGCGAGCCGACGAACTTCGCCGCGTGGCCGGCTGGAAGTAGCGCGGCGAGATTCGGGTCTCGAGGTCAGCGCGGCGGGGGACCCCGGGGTCGCCCGCCGCGACGATCGAGTTCGACCAGCACGCAGGGTCCGTCGATGACGGAAATGCCGAGCCGGCGGGCTTCCTCCAGCACGTCGCGTGACGACGCGCCGGGTTGGAACCAACACGGCGGACGTCCGATCTCGGCGGCATCGGACAGTACGTCCATCGACGCCGACGGCGGCGTGATGACGCTGACGGCGTCGACACCACCGGGAATCTCGGTCAGGCGAGGGACGCAGGGGATCTGATCGACGTGCGGGGCCGTCGGATGAACGGGAATGACGTCATAGCCCTCGTCGAGCAGGCGACGGAACACGATGTACCCGAACCGCTCCCGTTTGGGTGTCGCGCCGCAGACGGCGATGCGGCGCTTTCGCAGCCACGTGTCGACGCTGATCGGGGCAGGACCCGCGCTCGGGGTGGGTGTTGCGGGGAAGGGATCGGTCATGGCGCGGGGTCTTTCGCGAGCTTCGCGCGCAGGCGCGCGGCTCGATGCGCGAGCGCCGGGCGTCGGTCGTCGCTCGTGGGGCAGGTGTCGAGTGCGTGGTCGACGATCTTCAGCGCCGAGCGAGGGTCGCGCTTTCGATGTTCGAGAATTTTGGCCGCCTCTTCGGCGGGGCACGGGTCGAAGGGAAGTTCGGTCGCAAGGCGTCGGTTCCACAGCGCGAGCGCGGCGTCGTCGTCGCCCGCGCGTCGGAGCATGCGTCCGAGCAGCAGCAGGAGCCGGCGAGGAACGACATCGAGTCGGCCCTGCGTCGCCGATTCGAGCAGCGCGCGGGCCCGCGCGTCATGACCCTGCTGGATCAGCAGCAGGGCGCGACCGACCGCGTCTCCGGGGTGAACGGCGGGAGGCTTGCTCGATTCGACGACGGGACCGGAGTCCGACGCCGAGGGTGCTCCGTCGATCAGGTGGGATGCGACGGCGCCGAGCGCGGCCATGCTGACGACGTCGACTTCGTTGTGGCGAAACGCGAGCGCGACGCCGGCCGAGCGTGCATCTCGAAGCCAGGCGAAGTAGGCCGCCGGAACGAGGGACCCGGGAAGGTCTTCCGTGCGAGCGACGCCGAGGACGTGGCGCTCCAGGTGGGAGAGTGCGTGCGAATCGAGGCTTCCTGCCCACAGCCGACGCGACACGGGCAGCAGATCGACGTGGTCGCGGTCGGCAATCGGAATCCGGTGGATGCGGAATCGCGTCGCGAGCAGGGGCCAGTCGAAACTGCGCCCGTTGAAGGTCACGAGCGGGGAGTCGCGCAGGTCGAGCGCCAACGCCTCGAGCGCGGCGGGTTCGTCGGGGAAATCGCGCAGGAAGTACTGTCGAACGACGAACGCGTCGCCATCGATGCGGCCGACGCCGATCAGGAACGCGATCGTGCCCGTGCCGCCAGCGAGCCCGGTGGTCTCGACGTCCAGGTAGGCGGCGTCCTCGGGTCGGACGTGGGTCCCGCCGCCCGTTCGACGTTCGCGTCGGCGAAGGGGGATGGGGCGCGCGATGAGGTCGCGGAGCGGGACGTTGCCGTGCGAGTCGTCGAGGGGGTAGCGCCGCAGGACCTCGTGGAAACTGCCCTTGGGACCGTGACGGGGCGTGCCGCCGATTCGCTCTTCGAGCGTGCGGCCGTCCTCGTCCGGGAGGGTGAACACGGGAAGGGGAGCCGCCGCCGCGCCCGTAGCCGCCGGGCCGGTCGCTCTCGGCGGCGGGCGTGCGCCCGCTTTCAACGCACGCAGTCGTTCGAGGAGTCGCTCTCGTTCGGGATCGACGGGCGCGCGGCCATTGACACTCGCGTCGGCTCGGCGCGGCGGGTCGGACGCACGGCGCACCGCCGACCCGGCATCAGACAAAATACGACGGATGCGGTCGGCGTTAGGTCCCACCGAACGGGAGCCTATCTCGGGGGGGCGTCACGTTTCCAGGAAGTGACTGTCGCCGAGTCGGCGGGTTCGGGCAGAGTCAGCGCGCGATGACGACAGACCACATGCCCGACGATCGCCCCGTCCTCCTGCTTGGGCCGCCGTTCGGCATGGGGCGGTGCGTCGGGGCGTCCGTCACCACGTGGATGCGCAACGCCCTGCCGTTCGCGATCGTCTCGGCCATGTTCGAGGCGCCGTTTCTCGTCCTCGAACGGCTGCTCGAGCCCATCCTCTACGGTGGCGGCTCGGGCGAGTACGTCGTCGGCGTCGCGTTGACGCTGCTCTGGTTCCTCTCCTGGAACCTATCGATGGGCGCCATCACGTTCGGCGTCCTCGAAGCCCGCGGTGGCGGACGTCCGCCGATTCGTCGCTGCATCCGCATTGCGTTCCGAACGATCCCTACGTTGCTCGGAATCTCGGTCCGGATGATCTGGCAACTGTTCCTCGTCGTAGTGGTCGTCCTGGTCGTCTGGGCGGTCACGGCCGTCATTCTCCAAATCGAGATCCCGGAGGTAGGACTCCCACCGGGGATGGAGATCTACCTGTACGCGGCTCTGGGGGTGGCGCTGCTCTGGTACTTCACGCGATCCGTGACGGCGGGACCGGCCGCGGTCGTCGAACGGCTCGGGACGGTGGATGCGATGGCGCGCAGTCGCGAACTGTCGAAGGGCAGAAGGTGGGCGATTGCCGCGACGGTGCTCGTGGTCACGGTCCCGATCCTCGTGGCTTGCGCTCGGCTCACGACGCTGGAGCAGGGACACGCAGGCGCGTGGTACGAATCGACCACGTGGCGGTGGACGCGCGTCGGGGTCCAGCACTTCGTGGTCAGCCCGCTCCTTGCGACCGTCGTTGCCACGATCTATCACGACTTGCGCCGCGAGCGCGACGGCGTCGCAACCAAAGACCTTGTCCGCGTGTTCGAGTAGCGCCGTCAGACCTCGTAGGCGTCGGGCGGGCGGCTCGGCGCCGGGTCGGGCTCTTCGAAGGGAGTCAACGGTGCACCTTCGGGCACGAGGCGCGGAATCAGCAGATCGAGAAGCTTCAACGCCGTCGATTTCGCGCGCGGACCCACTTCCCGCGTCGGCCCCACGCACGACGGGCAGCCTTCCGTGCACGGACACGCGCCGATGCGATCGCGCGCCCCCTGGAGCAGATCGGGAAATCGGGGGTGGAGGGCCTCGGCGAGCCCGATCCCGCCCGAGTAGTGGTCGTAGAGGAAGATCGTCGGATCGAATGCATCGATCGGAGGCGGGGCGTTCTCGGCGGCCGACGCCGCGGGCGGCGCGAAGGTGCGCATGCGCCGCAGGAACCAGTCCTGGCTCTTGTCGCCGACCGCGACGCCCAAGTCGCGCTCGTCGCACATGAGCAGCAACGCCGCGATCGCGTGGGCGACGTTGGCGACCCCCGCCAACGCGTCGACGAGGTCGGTCGGCGCGGCGCCGAGGATCGAGATCACCTCGCGGGGCACGGTGAACCACGTCGCCTGCGTGTGGATCGTGTCTTCGGGCAGCAGAATGTCGCCGAAGCCCAGGTTCTCCTGGGTAAAGAACTTGATCTTCTTGTAGCCGACCGCTTTGCGCACGACCTCGACCTCGCCGTATTCGGGTCGCACCGCCGCGTCGGCGTTGCCTTCCCGCAGCACGTCGAGCACCTTCACCTTCGAGTAGGAGATCGCGTCGGTGTAGTACTCCGATTCGACCTTCTTCACGAAGGCCTTGCGGCGATCCCAGTCGAGCTTGTCCACGTGGTACTGCTCCGACTGGAGCAGGTAGATCGCGCCCTCGTGGATGCTCGTGAACGCCCACGCGTAGTCGACCTCCGCGATCACCTCGTTGCGCCCGCCCGTCGTGTCAACCACCACGAAGTTCGACGACGTCACGCTGCGCAGCGAGACGTCGTTGGCGGGATAGGAGTCGGCCGCCCAATGCCAGCGTCCGCCCGTGTGGCGCAGCACGCCGCTTTCCTCCAGGTAGGCGAGCAGCGTCGGCAGGTCTTCGCGCCCGAACACCTCGCCATCGTCGATGGGCAGCTCGAAGGCCGCGCACTTGACGTGACTCGCGAGCACCTGGAGGTTGTCGGGATTGGCGTGCGCACTCTCGGGCGCCGCGTCGAGCAGGTCCTCCGGGTGGTCGGCGAAGTGCTGGTCGAGCGGGTGGCTGCGCAGCACGAGCACCGACGCGGAGGGCTCCATGCGCCGTCCCGCGCGCCCCGATTGCTGGCGAAAACTCGCGACCGTGCCCGGATAGCCCGCCATGACGCAGGCGTCGAGCGAGCCGATGTCGATGCCCAATTCGAGGGCGTTCGTCGAGACGACGCACTGGATGCGCCCCGCGCGCAATCCCTGCTCGATCGACCGCCGCTCCTTGGGCAGCATCCCACCTCGATAACTCATGACGCGGCCGACCGCTTCGAGGTCGTCGCGCACGGCGTCTTTCAGGTACTTCGAGAGCACCTCGGTCGTGACCCGCGAGCCCGCGAAGACGATCGTGTGGACGTCGCCCTCGAGGAACGCCGTCGCCACGCGCCGCGTGACCGAGAGATACGACGCCCGAAGCCCCAATTGCTGGTTGACGATCGGCGGGTTCACCACCATCACGTGCCGCTCGCCCCGCGGGGCCCCCGACTTCGTCACGAGCACGGGGGTTCGCTCGAGGATCGTCCGAGCGAACGAACCGGCGTTCGCGATCGTGGCACTCGAGGCCACGAAGACCGGATCGCTCCCATAGAACCGGCAGATGCGCCGCAAGCGCCGCAGCACGTTGGCGAGGTGGCTGCCGAACACGCCGCGGTAGTGATGCAACTCGTCGATGACGACGACCTTCAGGTTCTCGAACAGCTTCATCCAGCGCGAGTGGTGCGGGAGGATCGCCGTGTGGAGCATGTCCGGGTTCGAGAGAATGACGTGCGCCCGGTCGCGCACGACACGCCGCTCGGCCGGGGGCGTGTCGCCGTCGTAGACCGCAGACCCCAGTTCCGCCCCGGTCCCGTCCATCAGCTCGAGCAGTTCAGCTCCCTGATCCCGCGAGAGCGCCTTCGTCGGGAAGAGGTAGATCGCCCTCGCGTCCTTGTTCTCGAGAATCGTCTGGAGAACGGGCAGGTTGTAGCAAAGCGTCTTGCCCGAGGCGGTCGGCGTGACGACGACGACGTCCTGGTGCGCACGGACGAGGTCGTAGGCCTCCCGCTGGTGGACGTAGAGCCGCTTGACGCCCCGCTTGTCGAGCGCGGGGGTCAGCCGGGGATCGAGGTCGCCCGGGAGGTCGGCGTACGAGGCTTCGACCGGCGGCTCGCGACGGTGGGCCACGACGAGCCCGGCGAGCGCCTGATCGTGATCGAACCGCCGCACGACGGGCAGTACGCTCCCGCGGCGCGAGGGTTCGGGCGACCTAGCCATCGCGGCACGGTACGACCGTGGGGGGACGGCGGTGTCGGACGCGGGTCCCGTCCCGGCCGTTCTCGGGCGTCATCCCGTCGATGTGGACGTCCGGCGCTCGCCCGAGGTCGGCAAAGCTCGTTTCCGGACGCACCCTTGCCGGAATGGATCAGGCGAGACTCTGGGCGGTCTGCAGCCCGTCGCCTACGCGCGTCAGGTGATCGATGGGCAGTGCGCCGAGCCGAGACGTCAGTTTCGTGCGATCCAGCGTCGTCACCTGGTGGCAGAGCGCGACGCCATCCTTGGTCAGCCCGCCGGCGCCGGCGGGAAGCGCGACGGCGGTGGGGCCGCGTCGCGCCTGGGGCGAGGGCGACGACACCGGGACGACGATGACGGACCGCCACGTCGGCACCTGGTTGAACGCGTCGTGCGACACGACGATCACGGGCCGGGTTCCCCTCTGCTCGGAACCAGAGCGTGGTTCGAGCGTAGCCCACCAGATCTCGCCACGCTTCACTTTCGCCGCGCCCT